>NZ_LR130785.1:1512022-1812022 GCF_900626135.1 Senegalia massiliensis | reverse complement strand
CATCTTTAAGACAAGATCCAGATGTTATATTAATAGGAGAAATGCGGGACTTAGATACCATAAAAACTGCACTTATTGCGGCAGAAACAGGACACTTAGTATTATCGACCCTTCATACTATAGGAGCAGCAAAAACAGTAGATAGAATAATAGATGTATTTCCATCAAGTGAGCAACGTCAAATAAGAATTCAACTTGCAAATGTGTTGGAAGGAATTATATCACAACAATTACTTCCAAATATAAATAATAAAAAAAGAGAATTAGCACTTGAAACAATGGTTTTAACTCCTGCTATAAAAAATCTAATAAGAGAAGGAAAAACTCATCAAATACAGACAGCTATAGTTACAGGTAAAAAATATGGAATGCAAAATATGGATGATAGTTTATTAAACTTGTATAACAAAGGAAAGATATCACGTGAAACATTAGAAATACATGCTATAGATAAGGAAAATATAAAAAAGTTTATATAAAGCTATTGGGAGGTAGATTATGCCTGAGTTTGAATATAGTGCTATAAAAAAAGATGGCACTAAAATAAATGGTTCTTATATAGTTGATACAGAAGCAGAAGTTGTGGATATGATTAGATCTAATGGCTATTATCCTTCAAAAGTTGAAAAAGTTAAAGGCAGTAAAAATATAAATTCAATATTTTTTAGTAAAGTTAAATCAAAAGATGTTTCTATATTTGCAAGACAATTTTATGCAATGCTAAATGCAGGTATAACAATACCTACAATTTTAGATATACTTAGAAAGCAAATTACTAATAAAAAGTTGAAATTAGCTATAGAAGAAATATTTGAAGATTTACAAAAGGGCCTTACTTTTTCAGAAAGTTTATTAAAACATAAAAAAATATTTCCAGATCTTTTTATAAATATGATAATAGCAGGCGAGAGTACAGGTAATCTTGATGTAATAATGTATAAAATGGCTAATCATTATGAAAAGGAAAATAAAATCAATAATAAAGTTAAATCAGCAATGATTTATCCTGTTGTTTTATCAGTAGTATCTATATTTGTAATAATATTTTTGTTAACTATAGTAATGCCCACATTTGTATCTATGTTTGAATCTAGTGGAGCGCCATTACCTAGTGCTACTTTGATATTACTTTATATTAGCGATTTTATAAAGTCAGAATGGCATATATTATTATTATTTATATTAGTATTTTTAATTTCTATTAAAAAATATAATGATACTAATAAAGGAAAGTATAATATTGATAAATTTAAATTAAAAATACCAGTACTTAATAATACATTAAAAATGATAATGACAGCTAGATTTACAAGAACATTTTCACTACTTCAATCAAGTGGAATATCACTTCTTGATTCATTGGATTTAGTATCAAATGTATTAGGGAACAAAGTGGGAAGTGATTTTATAAAAAAATCTAAAGAAGATATAAAAAAAGGTAAAACTTTAAGTGAATCGCTAAAAAGCACTAAGATATTTCCACCAATGTTATCTGTAATGATAAATGTAGGGGAGGAGTCAGGTTCTCTTGATACAGTATTAGAAAATACTGCAGATTTTTATGATGAAGAAGTCAGCACTACCATAGAGAAGTTTACATCATTACTTGAACCTACTATGATAGTATTTATGGCAGTAGTAATAGGTTCAATAGTAATAGCAATGGTACTTCCTATGTTTGATATGATAAACACAATATCCTATTAAAAAACAGGAGGAATGTAAAATGTTAAAATGGATTAGTAAAAAAATTAAAAAAGACAACAAAGGTTTTACATTAGTAGAACTTATAGTAGTTTTAGCAATACTAGGTATAATAGCAGTGATAGCAGTACCAAGGTTTATAGGGGTACAAGATGGAGCGAAGAAGACTGCAGATGAAGCAACAGAGAAAAATATAGGTAAAGCAGTAGAATTAGCTTTAGCTGAAGAAAAAATCTCAGTACCTGAAAGTGGAAGCACTAATATTTCAATGACTGACTTAGTTGATTGGGGATATCTTGATGAAAAACCAACTGTTCAATCAGAAGATAATAAGGCTTTCAAAGCAACAGTTGATTCAAATGGGAAAATTACTATTACTACTGAAGCTGCTTCTACAGGTAACAACGAATAGATAACCCCAAATGCAAATACTTATATTACTCACAGGCATAATAATAGGCTCATTCCTAAATGTATGCATGTATCGCATACCTAAAGGTAAATCAATAAATTATCCCCCGTCGAATTGTACAAGCTGTGGGGAAAAACTAAAACCATGGGATTTAATTCCCATATTAAGCTTTTTATTTTTAAAAGGAAGATGTAGATATTGTAATAAAAAAATATCTATAATCTACCCTATAGTTGAATTATTAAATGGTGTAATTTATTTAACTATCTATAATATATTTGGATTTAGCAGTATCTCTGCCATGTACATGCTAATATCATCTATACTTATAGTTATTAGTTTTATAGATTATAGTTATCAAATAATACCAGATAAACTAATAGTATTAGGATTTTTCATTATAACTCCTATAAATCTATTATACAATTTTCCTTCTTCACTTATAAATGGTCTTTTAGGACTATTTATAAGTGGGGGATTGTTTTTAAGTATTGCATTTATATCTAAAGGAGGTATGGGTGGTGGAGATATAAAACTTATATCTCTTATTGGATATTTACTTGGACTTAAAATATTTATGGTGATAATTATATCATTTATATTAGGAGCTTTAGTGTCTATAATTTTATTAGTGACAAATGCAAAAAATAGAAAAGATGCTATTGCCTTTGGTCCTTTTATAGCTATAGCTAGTATTATAGTAATGTTATTTTCAGATGAAATATTAAATATTTATTTTAAAATTATATTTTAAGGGTTTATATTTCATAAACCCTTAAATAAAAAATAGGAGGAAGCTATGTTTGATAAAAAAATATTATCATTAGACATTGGAAATAAAAACATAAAAATATTACAATCAAAAATTACAAATAAATCATTTATTTTAGAAAATGCAATTACAATAAAGACTCCAAAAAACTCTATAAATGATGGAAATATAATGAATGCTAATTACTTATCCTCCTATATAAAAGAAAATTTAGATAAAGAGAAAATGAAAGGCAAATATGGAATTATAACACTGGATTATTCAAATATAATATCAAGAGAAATAATTTTGCCTTTTGTAAAAAAAGATGATATAGAAGAGATGGTTAAATATGAAATAGAGGAATTTTTACCTATAACACTAAATGATTATGTATTAGATTATAGAAAAAGAGAAGAGTTTATTGATAACTATAATATAAAAAAAATAAAACTTTTAGTTGTGGCAATACCAAAAAAAACTGTTAAAGGATATATGGAACTTTTAGAAGAATTAGATTTAAATCCTATGGCTTTAGATTTAAATTCTAATGCAATATCAAAATTAATTAATAAAGAAATAAAAATCAATGGTACAACTTTAAATAAGAATACCGTATCTTTTTTAGATATAGGTTATAAAAATACTAATATAAACTTAATTTCAAATGGTGTGAATATATTTAATAGAGTAATGACTACAGGAACTAATGACTTACCAGATAATACTATAAGTGAATATTTAGAAGGTATTGAAAGATTATTTACATACTATAAAAATTTAAATAGAAGTAATAAAATAGAGAAAATTTATTTGTATGGTGGGGGATCTAAATTAAAAGATATCGATAAGCATATTGAATCTTATTTTAATATTCCAACTGAGAAATTAAAAGAAATAGACCCTTTAAAGGTATCTAAATCTATGAAAAGTATTAATATAGTAGATTATTTTAACAATATTGGTTCTACAATAAGATTATAGGAAGTGATTAAATGACTGATATAAATTTATTTTCACCATATATTAAAAAAGAAAAAAATAGCAGTATAAATTCTAAATATATAATAATATCTATTGCTTTATTTCTATTGTTAGCTATTATTTATACGGGATGGTACTATTATAATACTTATAAAATTCAAAATAATATAGTCAAAATGAATAATATTTTAAACTCTAAAAAAGTACAATCTCAATTAAATAAATTAGAAGTAAAAAATAAAGAAATCCAGATATTAGATAAATACTTACATTCAACTAATGAAATAAATTCAGAGTTTGAAGAAGTAAATACTATAAATACAAATATAATAAAAAGCATAAATTCTAGTATGCCAAACTCATTATACTTTAGCTCTATGAGCATTACAAATAATATAGTTGAAATTAATGGAACTACAGAGAATAGAGAATCTATTGCTGAATTTCAACAAGTTTTAAGTGAAAAAGACTTTTTTTCTAATGTATATATAACATCTATTTCAAAAGATAATTTAAATGATAAATATATATTTGTACTTACTTCTATACTTAGAGGTGATGAAAATGCAACTAAATAAAAGAGAAAAGAAATTATTGATAATAGCAGCTAGCTTATTATTTGTATTTTTATTATATAATTTTATATTAAATCCTCAAATAAACAAATTAAGCAAATTAAAAGAGCAAGAAGCTGAACTTTTAGATGATTTATCAAATTCTAAAACTAGTATAAATACTATCAAATCTTTAGATAAAGAAATAGAAGATAAAAAGAAAAAAATATCTTTCTTAACAAGTGATTTATTTCCTGAACTTGAACAAAGTAGAATAATATTATTACTTGATAAATTTATAGAAGAGTCAAATTTAAAATTAGATGCTATAAATTTTTCTGAAAAAACTATGAAAGCTATACAATTAGAAGAGATTAAAATAGAAGAAAAAGAAGATAGTAGATTTAAAAATATAGTAAACCAATATAATAATTTAGTTGAAAATAATAAAGAATTAGTTGAAAATGAAACAGAACAATCTGGAGAAAAAGAAGAAGCTAAAGAAAGCACAAAACTTGAAAGTATTTCAGCTACAATAGTTTACTCAGGGGATTATCATGAAATCAATAACTTTTTATCATTAATAGATAATTATAATAAAGATATTATAATAAGAGGTATTACCATGGTAAAAAATGAAAAATGCATTACTGGAAATATATTGTTGGATTTTTATGGAATACCAAAAATAGATGAATTTAAAGATGATTTTGAAATACCAAATACAAATGTAAATGGTAAGGATAATCCATTTATCACATAGCAAATAAAATTAATCCTTATATTTAGAAGGAGCATATTATGAAAAAAATATTTAAAAATAATAAGGGATTTTCTTTACTAGAACTTATAATTACCCTTGCCATACTTTCTATAATTATAATACCTATAAGTTCTTTTTTTATAAATTCATCAAAAGCAACGAATACTGCAAGTGATAAAATGATGGCTTTATCTATAGCACAAGATGAGATGGAAAAAATAAAATTAAAGGAAAGTTTAAAAGAGGAAATAATTGAAAAAAATGATGATGAATATAATAACTTTTCATATAGAGTAGAGATAACAAAAAGTGCAAAAGAAAAACTTGAGAATAAAAAAGATACAAAAAATATTATAGAAATAAACTCATCTTTATTAGAGAAAAATGACTATTATATTTTAACTATTACTAATGATAATTATATACTTGAAACAAATTTAAACAATCCAGAGATAGCTCAAACGGTGAATTTAATAAAACCTATAGAAGAATCTATTGCTATATTTATAAGGGATAATAATTTAAACAAAGAAAAAACAGTAAAAATAGAAGCTTTAAATGAGTCTATTAAATTATTAAAAATATATACAGAAAAAGATCAAAAAATCTCCATTCTAAACAAATTAGGTCCTATAAAAATTTATAAAAATTATAGTAGTCAAAAGTCTAAATCTGTTTTGTATAAAGTAAATATTAAAGTATATAAAGGCGATATAAATGATCCTAAAAGAGAATTAATTGAGGAAATTGAAAGTTATAAAAATATAGTTCAATAGGTGATGATATGAAAAATATTTATAAAAATAAAAAAGGATCAACACTTGTAACATTAATTATAATATTTGCTATACTTTCTATATTGGGTACTACTATTTATTCAATAGCTATTACAAATAGTAAAATAGGCATAATGAATAGTAAACTAAAAAGAAATTTTTATTTTGCAGAGTCAGGGTTAGAATTAGCTCAAGATGAACTAATAAAAACAATTCATATAGGAATAAAGGAAGCTAATAAAGACGCAAATAAAATATTAGAAATAGATTTAGAATCAGAAAGAGAAAAAGAAAAAAGTCCTTACATAACAGATGAGGGTAATATAGATGATGCATATATAAATCAAAAACAAGAAGAAATATTTGAAAATAGTTATTATCAATTTTTAGATAAAAAGATTGGGAATTCTAATAATTTAACTTTTTTTAAGATATTAAGTGAAAAATTACTAAAATTAAGTAAAGATAAATCAAATAAAAATGAAAGTTATGATATAACTGCTGAATATGAAAAAGACAATGATAAAGTTAAAATAACCTCCACATATATAAAAGATCAAATAAAACAATCAGTAAGTGCTATATACAGCTTGAAAAAACCAAACTATAGTGGTTTATATTCATATGAATCAAAAATAACAGAAATACCAAATTATCATATGCTTAAAAATGCCATATCAGTAGATAGAAATTTAAATATTGATTCTTCAAATTTTAATATAAATGGTGATGTTTTTGTAAATCCACAATATAATTATAAAAATTTACAAGAACAAAAATTTGGAAATATAAATATAAATAATTCTAGAAAGTTATCCATAATAGATGGCAGAGTTATTACAAAAAATGTTAATCTAACTGATACATTAGTTAAAATAGAAGAACTCTATACTAGTGATGATTTAAATATTAATGGAAGAATTAATGATATTAATATAAATAGTTATTTTGGATATGGTGATGGTGATATTCCTGGTAGTTCGAGTGCAATAGTGATAGATTCTATGAAGAACAACAAGATAATAGTTAATAAAAATTTAGCTATATTAGGTACTGCATTTATTAATACAAAACCAAATTATCAGACTGGTGAATCAGTTTCTATAAAGAAAAATTATGAAATTTATACTGAAAAATTTTCTAATGAAAATGATACATTTGACTATTATAACCCTTTGGTATTATTAAAAACAAATAATTTAGATGAAAAAATAGAAAGATTTTATTCTGAATCAAATAAAAATCATACTAAATTAAATTTAGGACAAAGTATACAAATACCTAAAAATTCACTAAGTAAAGGTATATTATTAAATCAAGGTTTAGCAATTGAACCTAATATTCCAAATGGTACACAAGTACAGGTTATTAAAGAAAAAGCAGATGAATTAATAGGTACTTTAAATAATGGAGTGATAGATAGATTTAAATATATTCCATATTTAATAAATGAAGAATTTGAAAGTGAAACAGGGAAGGTAAATGTTGTTAATGGGTCTATAGATATACAGAATAAATCTAAGTTTAAAGGAATAATGATAGCTTCTGGTAGTATAGCAATAAATAGTGATTTAGACTTTGATGGAATAATGATAGCAGGAGGTAGTATAGCCATAAATAATAAATTAAATTTTAAAGGGATATTAATTTCAGGTGGAGAAATGGCTATATATAATAATACAAATATTAATGGAACTGTTATATCTGGATACGATCTTAATTTTAATTCTGGAAGTAATTTAAAGGTTACTAGTAATGAAAATTATGTATTTAAATTACTTGCGCAAAATGAAAAGCTTACTAAAAATTTATTTAAACAATATGACAATATTGAAAAAAAGAAAATAATAGCATATGAAAAACTAGTTCCTTCTGAAGAAATAAATTATGATATAAATTCTATAATAAAATTAAGTGAATGGAAGATAAATTATGATAAATAAAAAGGGGTTTACTCTTATAGAATTACTTTTAGTATTAGGGATAATTGGAATAGTTTCAACTATGGTATTTTCAATATTTATAACAAATATAAAAAATTTTGAAAGAAATCAAAAAAAGATAGAAGTTCAGCAGAATATGAGAACAGCAGTGGAATTTATGTCTAGAGAAGTTATTGAAACAAAAGGAATATTAGAAATAAAAGATATAAATCGAAATAAAATTAATATAGAAGAATTAAAAAAATATAAAAATAAAGAAATTGAAATAAAATATATTATTTTTTCAACTTTACTTGAAACAAGAGATAGATATGAATATAATAGAAAAATATTTGCATTAAAAAGCAATAAGTTAGTTTATGGTCATATTCGTAAAAATATGAATAATATTACTGAAACATCTGCTAATATGGAAATATCTTTTTATATAAATAAAATAACCATAGAACCAATTTTAGATGAATTAGATAATCAAAAAGGAATATCTTTTACAATTTATACAAAGGAAAGATATGATATAAAACCTATTAAAACTAGTATATATTTTAGAAATATGGAGGTTTGAAAATGAAGAAGAAGAAATTACTAATAATTTTTATAATAATATCTACATCAATATCTCCATTAATAATATTAGCAGATAAAATTACAAATTCTAATATAAAAGAAATAGTAAAGTTAGATATAAAAAGCACTTTAATAAATTTGATAGGAGATTACTATTTAACTGATGAAGAAATAGAAATAAACTATACTATAACCCCTAATAACATTAAAAAAGATTTAATTGATGATAATAGTGGACTAATTAATAATGTAGAAATTATAAAACTTAATGAAAATCCAAAGTTAAATAAATTTGGAGCTAGTTATACTTTAAACAATAACCATTATAATTATGATGATTTAGAAGATATTTTTTTATTGTATTCATCAAAATCATATGATGAAGTCAAAAATAAACTTAATAACTTAGATATTCAAAAATATTCTAATAAAAATGGGAATGGTGTTCCTCTTCAATCTTATTATAAAAATAAAAATAAACTAGAAGATAAAACTTATTTCCATAACAATCAAATACCTCTTTTTGAATTAAATGATCTGCCTATTGAAAACAGTGAAGATTATCTGAATGGTGAATTTTATGCATACGTTTTAGCTGTAGATAGTAATTATGATGTTATAGAACTTAAAAAATCTAATTATCCTGTTGGAAATAATAAAATAGGTTCAATTGAAAGGATAATAGACATTAATTATAAAATACCTTCAGAAATTAAAGTTATTGAAGATCAAAATTTTAGGGAGTTAGGACTTAGCTATGAAGATGGAAGGATTACAGGCTCATTAAATCAACGACTAGTATATAAATTATTAGGTGATTACTATAAAGCTACACCTATTACTTTTAATATTAAATTTAAATCTAGTAAAAGAGGAACATATAATTTACCAAACAATAATAGTGAAATTTCATTTGAGAGTCTTAAAGATCCTAGTGTTATTTCAAAATTCACTATACCTCCAACACAAGTAAGAATAGAAAATTTTAGAAATAATATTAAAATAGAAGACATGGGATTATTTTATAATAACAATATTTCTTATAATTATGATAATATAGATTTAGCTATAGAAAATAAATATAATCTTGGAGTGGAATTTACTTCTAATAATATTAATGCTAGAAATACTGATATTGATATATATTTTAATAAAGACAATGTTAAAATTAATTCTTATAAATTATATAAATATGACATTAATAAAGAACAATTTTTAATGATTAAGGATGGAGTAAAATATAATGGTCAAGAAAATAAGCTAAAATTAAATATATTAGATAGGGGTATAGAAAATAGATATATTTTAGTTTATACTGTAAAAAGTGATACTATATTTAAAAACATAAAAAATACTGTAATATTTAATAAAAGTACAAGCCTACAAAAAAAAGTAATAAAAAATATAAATTTTGTAGAGTTGCCAAGTGTAGATTAGCTCTAATTAAGAGGAGTATAAATTATGGATAATAAAGGTATTACAATAATAGAATTAATTTTAATATTAGGTATTATGGGTATAATATTTCTTATAGTAACACCAAAGTTCGACTTTAGTGATTCTGAAATGAAACGATTTGGTAGAGAACTTGTTATGGATTTAAATTATATTAAAACAAAAAGTAAAACAAGTGAATATAATTTCGATAATAAAATACATATTATAACTTCTGCAGGCAAAAAAGATAGTTATTATGTTTCATTAAAAGGAGAACCTAATAAAAAGGTATATTTAAATGAAAAATTTACAATAGCAACTAATTTAGTTGACAAAAAGATTTATTTTACTAAAACAGGAGTTCCTTCTCCAAGAGCTGGAACAATAAGAATTATAAATAATACAAATAGTAATTACATAGAAATAACAATTACACCTGCAACAGGTAGAATTCATATGTATGAAGAAGTAAAAAAAGGATACCAAAAAAATTTATAATGTGAAGTGGGGATGGGGACAAACAAATGATATTATATAATTTTATGGAAGCTGAAGCAAAATATCACTTAAAAGAAGTATTAAATAAATATCCAAATGCTTGTAAATGTGAAGAGTGTAAAAATGATATATTAGCAATAGCACTTAATAATTTACCACCTAAATATATATCAAGATCTATAGGTGAAGTTTCTTCTAAATTAAATTCACAATTAGAAGGACAATTCCCAGCAGATATTCTTAGGGAACTTACAAAAGCAGCAGAAATTGTAACAAGAAATCCAAGACATAAATAAGTATTTAAATAGTTGGTGATAAAATGAAGACAAATATTGTATTAATAGGATTTATGGGAACGGGTAAAACTACAAATGGAAGAAGACTGTCTAGAAAATTAAAGAAAGAATTTATTGATACGGATTTTTTAATAGAAAAAAGAGAGAACATGAAGATTGAAGATATATTTAAAAAATATGGTGAAGGATATTTTAGAAAATTAGAAAATCAAATAATAAAGGAAATCAGTAAAAAAGAAAATAAAATAATTTCTACAGGTGGAGGTACAGTTTTAAACCCTCAAAACATTCAACTTTTAAGTAAAAATGGATTTGTTTTTTTACTTCAAAGCTCTACTGATAATATTATTTATAATCTTAAAAATTCTTATAAAAAGAGGCCTTTATTAGAGAAGAAAAATTGGACTAAAGAAGTTTCTATATTATTAAACAAAAGAAGAAAGTTGTATTATAACAATGCTGACTTTGTTGTTAAAGTTGATAATAAAAATCACTATACTATTGTTAATGAAATAAGTAGAATTTATTTTAAAAATAGATATAAAAAAAATTATAGAAAGAAAAAATAACTTATCTACTAAATATGTGAAATTTGTGGTAATATATAATAGTGTATGATAGGAGAGGATTTATGAGAAATATACTTATGATAAATGGTCCTAATTTAAATTTATTGGGAAAAAGAGATAATGATATATATGGTAATAAAACTTTAAATGAAATTGAAAATCTTTGTATAGAAAAGTGTAAAGATTTAAATTATAAATTAGAGACTTTTAGTTCAAATAGTGAAGGAAGTATTATTGATAAATTGCAAATGTCAGATGAAAAATTTGATTATGTAATACTAAATGCTGGTGCATTTAGTCACTATAGCATAGCTATTAGAGATACTGTTGAATCTATTAATACACCTGTTATAGAAGTTCATATTTCTAATATTTATGCTAGGGAGAGTTTTAGACATAGTTCAGTTATATCATCTGTTGCAAAAGGTAGTATAAGTGGGTTTGGATATAAAACTTATCTAATAGCAATTGATGCTATAAATGAAGTTTTAAAAATATAAATTAATATTTAGGAGGAATTTTATTATGATTATGGCAGGAGATTTTAGAAAAGGAATGACTATTGAAATTGATGGAAGTATATATCAAATTATTGATTTTCAACATGTAAAACCAGGAAAAGGAGCTGCTTTTGTAAGAACAAAAATAAAGAACTTAAAGACTGGTGCAATAAAAGAAAATACTTATAGTCCATCTGAAAAATTTCCAAAGGCACATATTGAAACTAAAGAAATGCAATATTTATATAGTGATGGTGAGTTATATCATTTCATGGATACAGAAACATATGAACAAATTGCATTAAATTATGATCAAGTAGAAGATGCAATAAAGTTTTTAAAAGAGAATGATGTGGCTACTATGAAATTTTATGAAGGAAGACCATTTCAAGTAGATGCTCCGAATTTTGTAGAATTAGTAGTAACACATACTGAACCAGGCATTAAAGGTGATACATCTTCAGGAGCTACAAAACCAGCAGAAGTTGAAACAGGAGCTACTGTTATTGTACCACTATTCATTAATATTGATGATAAAATAAAAATTGATACAAGAACTGGTGAGTATTTATCAAGAGTTTAGGTTATAATATAATAAAAAATATAGGAGGTTTGTATAATGGAATATTTATTTGAAAAAGTATCATATTTAAGAGGTTTAGCAGATGGATTAGACATTAATGAAAAGAGTAAAGAAGGTAAACTTTTATTAAATATTGTTGATGTATTAGACGATATTGTAGATTCATTAGAAGGTTTAGCTCTTGAGCAAGATGAAATGGCTGAATATATCGATTATATTGATGAAGATTTATCTGATGTTGAAGAAGATATATATGACGTATATGATGAGTTTGATGAAGATTTTGATGAATATGAAGATGGTGAAGAAGAGTAATACATAAATAATTTTTCATAAAAAAAACGACTATGATATATCATAGTCGTTTTTTTTATGAAAAATTATTTATTTAGTAATATTTAGATTAGTTTCTTAATACAAATATATATATAAGGAGGGACATGTTATGAATGAACCAAGGAATAAAGAAAAAAATTATGATTTTAAACGCTTTGAATCTGTAATATCTAGACTTGATATTAAATTAGAAAATGTATTAAGAAGTATACCCACTAGATATAAAGAAACTATTGAAGAGATAAGATTAAGGGTGGACTGTCCTTTAATGATTGAATCCCTGGGAAATGACTATTATGTAAATTGCAATGGACAAGTAGGAAAAGAGATTAATAATAGTTTTATAATAGGCGAAAAAATTATAAAAAACACTTTTGAAAGGCTATGTGAATATTCAATATATGCAGTACAAGATGAATTAAGAAATGGCTTTATAACAATTAAAGGTGGCCATAGAATTGGAATTGCAGGAAAAGTTGTATACAAAGAAAGAAGTATTACTACTATAAAAGAAATATCATCTATAAATATTAGAATAGCTAGACAAAAGATTGGCATATCAAAAAATATTATGAACTTCTTATGGGACAAGTCTAGTATTTATAATACTTTAATAATTTCTCCTCCTCAGTGTGGAAAAACAACTTTATTAAGAGATATTATAAGGACCGTTAGCAATAAGGGTCTTAAAGTAGCAGTGATTGATGAAAGATCAGAGATTGGCGGAATGTATCAAGGGAAACCACAAAATGATTTAGGAGTAAGAACTGATATATTAGATAGAGCAAATAAATTTGAAGGAACTCTTATGATGTTAAGAGCATTGTCACCTCATGTAATTGCAACAGATGAATTAGGTGATAAATTAGATATTGATGCTATACACAATTCAATTAAAGCAGGAGTTAAAATTATAACTACTATTCATGGAGAAAGTATTAATGATATAAAAACTAAACCTTATATATCTGATATTATGAATCAAAAAATCTTTAAAAGAATAATAATACTTGATAATTCAAAAGGGGTAGGTACTATAAATGATGTTTTAGATGGAATAACAAATACGTCTTTATTAAATAAAGGAGAAATTAAATGTTTTGGATAAAAATATTAGCATCTATAATGATATTTATTCCTAGTACAATTATTGGAATTATGTTAAGCAGAAAATATTCTAGTAGAGTAGAAAATATTACCTCATTAATTAATTGTATTTTAATTTTAGATACTGAGATAATTCATTTATCTAACCCAGTAAATTTAGCTTTTAAAAATGTTTATGAAAGGTCAAAAAGTAAAGTTTCAATGATTTTTTTAAAAACTATTGAAGCTTTAAATAATAATAGAGATTCAAATTTGTATAGTGCATTTAAAAATACATTAGAGTTAGAAGGTTCAAAATATAATTTTACAAAACAAGATGAGGAAATATTGTTATCATTAGCTAAAGTGATTGGTGTAACGGATAGAGAAGAGCAAAAAAAATATTTTGATACTACAATAGAACAATTGAAAATTCAAAGAAAAGAAGCAATTGAAGAAGCAAATAAGAATGAAAAGCTTTATAAAAAGCTAGGTGTAATTTTTGCACTTCTAATAATACTTATATTAATTTAAAGGAGAGTTTAAAGATGAGTGTAGATATAATTTTTAAAATAGCTGGAATAGGTTTATTAGTTTCTATTACTAATCAAGTTTTAATAAGAGCAGAAAGAGAAGAGATGGCAACTATGGTAACTTTAGTAGGTATTGTAATGGTACTTGGCATAGTAATAGATTTAGTTACCAACCTTTTTGATAGTGTAAAATCTATATTTGGATTATATTAAGAGGGAAATTATGAATATATTACAAATTGTAGCTATTTCATTGGTAGCAACTCTCCTTATTGTTACAATAAGAGCAGATAGACCTGAAATTTCAATAATGCTAAGTTTAGCTACTGGGATATTAATATTTATATTTATTATAGATAAGGTTGTATTTGTAATAGATGTTTTAAAAGATCTATCTATTCGAGCAGATTTAGATTTTATATATTTTACAACTATATTAAAAATCATAGGTATTGCTTATATTTGTGAATTTGGATCTCAGATAGCTAAAGATGCAGGAGAAGGTTCAATAGCTACTAAAATTGAACTTGCTGGCAAAGTAATGATTTTAGTGGTTTCTATTCCAATCTTACTTTCCTTATTGGAATTAATTTTAAAAATAATGCCTTAAAGGTGTGAGTTATGAAGAAAATAATGATTATTATGATAATTATATTACTGTTTATAAGTTCGAATGCTAATGCAAAAGAAGATAAAAAAAATACAGAAATTCCTTATCAAATAGTGGAGGAACAGTTAGAAACTTTAAATATAGAAGAAATTACAAATATGATAAAAGAAGTTAATAATACTACTGAAGGTTACTTTGGTGATATAGATTTTAAAGATTTAATTGAAAAAATAGTTAAAGGTGAAAAAATATTTGAAGAAGATAAAATTTTAAATGGTTTTTTAAAACTTATATCAGATGAATTTATAAAAAATATAGATTTATTATTACAAATTTTATTATTATCTATAATTTCAGCCATACTTATAAATCTTCAAAATTCATTTGATAATGAGTCCATATCAAAAGTAGCGAATTTCATAGTTTATATTATATTAATATCTATAATAATAAAGAGTTTCGTAGTAGCACTAAATATTGGAAAAGATACTATAAATAATATGGTTATTTTTATGCAAATATTATTACCAATATTAATAACCCTTTTAATGGCTGTCGGAGGATTAACTTCTTCAGCATTACTGCATCCTTTAATATTAGGATCTCTTGGTATTCTTAGCACTTTAATTAAACAAGTAATAATACCTTTACTCTTCTTCGCAACTATACTTAGTTTAGTTAATAAGATAACAGATAAAGTTCAGGTTAATAGAATAGCAAGTTTACTAAGAGAAATTTCAGTAATTATAATAGGCGGTTCTTTAACTATATTTATGGGGATAATGACTATTCAAGGAGTTAGTGCATCTCAATTAGACGGTATTACTATCAGAACAGCTAAATTTGCTATCGATAATTTAGTTCCTGTAGTAGGAGGATTTTTGTCTGATGCTATGGATACTGTAGTGGGATGTTCGTTATTATTAAAAAATTCAATTGGGATTATAGCTGTGATAGTTTTATTTTTAATAATAGCAATTCCAGCATTTAAATTATTGTCTTTAATATTTATATATAGAGTAACTGCAGCTATCATTGAACCTATATCTGATGAAAAGATTGTTGATAGTTTAATTGAAACAAGTAAATCAATTATTATTATTTTAGGATTATTATTAATTGTGACAGTAATGTTTATAATTTCAATAGCTATAATAATCGGGGCTGGAAATATTACTCTTATGATGAGGTAGGTGAATATATGATTGAATTTTTAAGAGGGTGGATTATTAATATTGTAATAATATCAATTTTGATTACAATATTAGAAGCTATAATTCCTAACAATAGTTTTAAATCATATATAAAGATGGTAGGAGGTTTTTTAATAATTATTGCTTTAATAAATCCGTTCATAAAGTTACTGACCAATAACATAAATATAGATAAAGGTGTTTTTTCTAGTATAGATGTTAGTAGCATGAATTATTCTAAAGAAAAAATAAATAGCTCAAATGAAGATCAAATTGAAGAGTTGTATATTAATAATATGACCTCTGCTATTAAAAGTTCCTTGGAATCTGAATTTAATTATACTGTAGATTACATTAATATTGAGTTACTAGAAAAAGGTGAGTTTAAAGGGGAGATTAAAAAAATAACTATAAATTTAAATGAAAAAACTAAAAAAGAGAATCAAAAAGAAAGTGACATAGTTATTAAGAAAATAGAAATTGGAAATAAGAAAAATGAAAATCAACAAATAATAAACGATAAGGATTTAAAGGAATATTTAAATAAGGAATTTAACATAGACCATAAAAAAATTTATATAACTACTGATTAGGAGGAGACTATGAAATTAGAAAAACATATAAATATTTTATTTAAAAAAATTTCTGGCAATAAAAAGTACACTAATCTAGCTATTGTTATTTCAATTGGTATAATGCTACTTATAGGAATAAGTATATTTTTTGAAGGTGAAGAATCAATAAAAGATATAAACAATATAAATCCAAAGGAGAAAAATAAAGAAATATATGAGGAAGATTATTCAAATGAAATAGAAATAAAATTAAAGAAAATATTAAGTGAGATGAAAGGAGTTGGAGATGTAGAAGTAATGGTTACATTGTTGGAAACTGTGGAAAATATTCCAGCAACTAATACTACAAAAAATAAAGAAGTGACTAAAGAAAATGATTCTGAAGGTGGCACTAGAGATGTTATGAGAGAAGAAAGTACTGAACAAATTGTGATGAATGGGAATGGAGGGGAGATGATAACTATAAAAGAAGTTAAACCTGAAATAAAAGGAGTTATTATAGCAGCTGAGGGTGCAAATGATATTAGAATAAAAGAAACTATATATAATGCAGTAAAAACTGTATTAGGTATTAGTGGTAATAAGGTGGAAGTTTATGTTAAAAAATAAAGGAGGATTAATAATGATAATAAGAAAAAAGACTATTTATTTAACTTCATTGATATTAATACTTGTTATGCTAGGTTTTATAAATCATCAATTATCAAAAGATTCAATAACTAAATCATCTAATGATTATCAAAAATATGAAGAAGAGCTAACAGAGGTATCATCAGAAGAAAGTGAGTTAGTAGAAGTTGTAGGTGATAATACTGAAACAATTGAAGTAGTAGATAGTAAAGATAATGAAATTAATAATCTTTCTAAGGAAACAAACTCTGAAATAGGAGAAGCTTTAACAAATGAACAAAACATAGAAAAAAGCAATTATTTTGCAAAATATAGATTATCTAGAGATAAAATAAGGTCAGAACTAATTGATAGATTAAATGATATAGTAAAAAATGATAAGAGTAGTAAAGAAGTTGTAGATGATGCTCAAAAAGAAATAATAAAAATTGGTAAAAATTCTGAAAAGGAATTGTTAATAGAAGGTTTATTAGGATCTAAAGGATTTGATGAGTCTATAGTATTTATAGGTGAAAATGATGTTAGAATAGTAATATCAAAAAATGAACTTTCTAAAAAAGAAGTTGCTCAAATACTTGAAATAGTAACATCAGAAACAGAATTTAAAGCTAATAATATTAAAATAATAAATAAAAATAGTTAGTGTTTGTAAACAACTATTTAATTTGATATAATTGTGATATAATTAAGTTAATTTGGAGGTATAAAGATGACTAATATAGATGAAGGAAAAGAATATGAAAATGGTCAAGTTAAAATTTCAGATGAAGTAGTAGCTACAATTGCCGGACTTGCAGCTATAGATATTGAAGGTGTTCATGCTATGAGCGGAGGATTTACTGGAGGAATATCAGATATATTAGGTAGGAAGAACTTATCTAAGGGTGTTAAAGTTGAAGTAACTGATAAAGACGCATCTGTTGATTTATACATAGTTGTTAAATATGGTTCTAAAATTCCAGATGTAGCATGGAAAATTCAAGAGGCCGTAAAAGATGCTATTGTAAATATGACAGGCTTGAAAGTTTTAGAAGTAAATATTCATGTGCAAGGTGTTGAACTTAAGCAATCAGAATCATTAGAAGAGGAAGAGTCTTAAAATAAAATATATTAATGCAAATTAACCCTCACTAAAGTAGAGGGTTAATTTGCATTAATATTGGTTATTATTTTAATACATATTATTATAAAACAATAAAATTAAATTTATAAGGTAATTTAGGAGTGAAAACAATGGGAAGAAGAAATGCTAGAGAAGCTACAATGAAATTGTTATATCAACTAGAATTGAATAAAACATTTGATGAAGAAATAGTAAAGATATTTTTTGAAAATAATAATTTCACAGAAGATGAAAAAGTATATATTGAAAGCACTATAGACAATATACAAGATAATTTAAAATTAATCGATGAAAAAATAGAAAAATATATTAAAGGTTGGAAAAAGGAAAGATTATCAAAAGTTGATTTGTCTATACTTAGGATATCAATTTATGAAATAATGTTTAGGGAAGATATACCTACACAAGTTTCCATAAATGAATCTATAGAAATAAGTAAAAAATATAGTTCGGAGGAATCGAGTAAATTTATAAATGGAGTTCTTGGAAGTTTTGTGAGAAAAGAAAATGAATAAATATTATCTTGGAATTGATACAAGTGCATATACTACTTCTATAGGAGTAGTAGATAGAGATTTTAATATTATTTTGAATTTAAAAAAAATATTAAAAGTAAAAAAAGATACTAGAGGGTTAAGACAGCAAGAAGCTGTATTTCAACATATTAATAATATTCCCATGTTAATGGATATTGTTAAAGATAAAATAAATATAAAAGATATTATATCAGTAGGATATACTGATAAGCCTAGAAATGTAGAAGGGTCTTATATGCCAGTATTTAATGTTTCTAAGAGTTACGGTAGTTTTCTTTCAAGTGTTTTAGGTTTAAAATCATTTTGTTTTAGTCATCAAGAAGGTCATATAGAGGCAGGGTTATATAATAAATATATTGAAGAGAAAAAAATTATTGTAGTGCATATTTCAGGTGGAACTACTGAAATATTATTGACTGAAAGGAATAGAGAAAGATATATTACCAGTATAATTGGAGGGACTAAAGATATAAGTGCTGGAAAATTAATTGATAGAGTAGGTGTAGCTATGGGATTAGAGTTCCCTAGTGGAGAAACATTAGATTTAATTTCAGCAAAAGGAAATTTAATTTCTCAAATTCCTATTAGTTTTTCAAACAATTGGATAAACTTTTCTGGCCCAGAGACTTTCTTTTTGAGAGCTATATCAGAAAAAAGATATAAAGATGGAGATATTGCAAAGTCTGTATTAAAATGTATTGAAAAATCCTTAGAAGGGGTATTAATTAATATATTAAAACAGCATAAAGATATAAATAAAATAATTATTGTAGGAGGAGTAGCATCAAATAATTATTTAAGAGAGAACTTAAAACTCAAAAACAATTCTAATACAAATATTTATTTTTCAAATCTAAATTTATCAACTGATAATGGAGTTGGTATAGCACTGCTCACTAAAAAAGCTATGGAGGTGAACGAATGGAATTAAAACCATTAAAAGTTTCAGAACTTACTTCTTATATAAAACAAATAATATCTAGTGATCCTATATTAAATAAGATAAAGATTGAAGGGGAAGTTTCAAACTTCAAACATCATTATAGTGGGCATATGTATTTTACGTTAAAAGATAATAGAAGTAGGCTTAAATGCATAATGTTTAATGGAGACAATAAATCACTTCCCTTTGAATTGGAAGATGGTATGAAAGTAATAGCTGAAGGATATATTTCTATATATGAGAGAGATGGTTGTTATCAATTATATGTAAAAGAAATGAAGCGTGATGGAATAGGAGACTTGTATATAAAATATGAAAAATTAAAGAAGACGTTAGAATATGAAAGATTATTTGAGGCTATTTATAAAAAAGAAATAAATACTATGCCTAAAAATATAGGGGTTATAACTTCTTCTACTGGTGCAGCAGTAAAGGATATAATAACTGTTATTAAAAGGAGAAATCCTAATATAAATATTTTAATATATTCTGTCCATGTTCAAGGTATATATTCTAAAGATGAAATATGTAGAGGTATAAAATATTTTAATTCTAGAAACGATATAGATACTATAATAATAGGTAGAGGTGGAGGATCTATAGAAGAATTATGGTCATTTAATGAAGAAGATGTTGCAAGGGCTATATATAATTCTAAAATTCCAATTATATCAGCAGTAGGTCATGAAACAGATTTTACTATTTCTGATTTTGTTTCAGACTTAAGAGCACCTACTCCTTCTTCTGCAGGTGAATTAGCGGTGGAAGATATAAATTTTATAGAACAAAGACTTGAGAATTTAAATAAAAATTTAAATAGTTCTATAAATAGATTTATAGAAAGTAAAAAAAGTGAATTAAATTATTATAAAAAAACTAGAATTTTCACTGAACCAATTTATTATATTGATCAATATAAGCAAACGTTAGACTTTGAACTAAGGAAATTATTAGTTGCTAAAGATAACATTTTGAAGGATAAAAAGGTAAAATTAGATAATATGAGACAAAAGTTAAACTCACTTAATCCATTAAATGTATTAGATAGAGGTTTTTCTTATGTTGAAGATAATCAAAATAATGTATTGAAATCTGTTAAAAATATGAATGTTGGAGATATAATAAAAATCAACTTTAAAGATGGTCAAATAAAAGCTAAAGTAATAAAATCTCTATTAAAGGAGGAATTTTAAGTGATTAATTATAATGAATTAAAATTTGAAGAAGCTATAGATGAATTGGATAATATAATTGAAAGGTTAGAAAAAGGAGATATAACAATTGATAGTGCTTTAGATGAATTTAAAAAAGGTATTGATTTATATAAACATTGTTATAAAAAAATTGAAGAAACAGAAGGGAAAATAAAACTAATATTAGAAGACAGCGATAAAAACATAAAAGAAACTGACTTTGAAAACATAGAATAGGTGGGAGAAATTTGGATTTTTATAATGAGTTAGAAAAATATAAAAACATTGTTGAAAATGAATTGAAAAAAGTATTAAATGACTTAGATTTACCTCAACAAAAAATTGTTGAGTCAATGAGATATAGTTTATTATCAGGTGGAAAAAGGTTGAGACCGATACTTTTAATTAAGAGTTGTGAGTTATTTGGTGGAAATATAAAATCAGCAATAAAATTTTCAATTGCTATGGAGATGATACATACCTATTCATTGATACATGATGATTTACCAGCTATGGATGATGATGATTATCGACGAGGACAACTTACTAATCATAAAGTATATGATGAATCAATTGCTATATTAGCAGGAGATGCTCTTCTAAATCATGCTTATGAAGTAATGATAGATGAAGTAATAGCAAATGACTATTCAAAAGAATATATTAATGCAATGAATGTAATTTCTAAAGCATCTGGATATAAAGGTATGATAGGCGGACAAGTAGTTGATATAATATCAGAAAAAAAACAAATTGATTATAAAACATTGAATTTTATTCATAAATATAAAACTTCAAAATTAATAGAAGCTTCTATAATTGCAGGTGCTACTATAGGTGGTGCAAATACAGAACAAATAAATATTTTGAAAAAATATAGTGAATATATTGGAATATCATTTCAAATAAAAGATGATATATTAGATATAGTAGGAGATAAGAATATTTTAGGAAAAGATATTGGAAGTGATATAGAGAAGAAAAAAAGCACTTATGTCTCTATTTATGGAATGGAAAAATCTAAATCTGATTTAAATATGTATAAAGAAAAAGCTATTGAAATTATGAAAAAAATAGAATCAGATGAATCTATTTTTTTCATGGACTTAGCAGAATACCTAACTAAAAGAGTAAATTAAACATGAGTTTTTAATATTTGTATATTAAAAACTCATGTGATATAATAAATTTGCTATGAATGGTGCAGTATTCTAGTCAGAGCAGCCAATTTTGAAGGCGGGGCTAAAAATCCGTCAAAGGGCATATCGATGAAGTTCCTGGTTATGGCTTGTGACGCCCAGTCAGGGGTCATTTCTGGGAGTTAAGGAGGATGGGGCGATCCACAATGGCATGTGGGCGTTGACCCTGCCTCCGTGGAGACCTAATATTAGGATAACCTGCAATGTGGTGAAAGCTATGTGCAGTGTAGCCTGCCTTGAGTGAAATAGGGAGATAATAGTTGTAGTTATGAATTTGAGGGGCCCTAAAAAGGAGTAGCATTGCTATTGAAACCTATTTTGCAAAAGAGGCTAGGGATTGGCATGACTGTTGAGGAAAACTCCTAGACTGTTCTTTGTAAGTATGTTGAGGATTGCAGTGCGGACTAAATGGCAATCTGGCTCTATCGAATAAGATAGGATGAGATTAAAGGGAAACCTCTGTTATGGCGACATGCAGCTCTCAATCGGGAAATCCTGCCAGACCTCAAGCCGCAAAATTTACTCAAAATACTACCATTCTAAAGCTGATAGCTTTTGTGCTGTCAGCTTTATTTAAATATATATTTAAATAAAGCTGACAGTATAAAGATTATGGAGGTATATTTTGTCGAAATCAAAAAAATTGAAAGCTAAAACAAATTATAAATGGATTATAATTATCACTATATGGACATTTTTTCTTGCCATAGCAGTAAGTTTATTAGCAGAAAACGTAATGAGAAACTTTAATATATTATTTGCTTTTATAACATTGATATTTATTATTTTATTAGGTGTTTTCTTTGATACTATTGGAATAGCTGTTGCTGCTGCTAGAGAAAAGCCATTTCATTCTATGGCTGCTCAAAACAATAAAGCTGCAAGATATTCTATAAAATTAATTAAGAATGCAGGGGTGGTTTCTAACTTTTGTAATGATGTAATTGGAGATATATGTGGGATAATAAGTGGTGCTGCAGGAGCTATAATAGTATTTAAGATAACTAATTTTTATGATATAAAAGAATTAACAACATTAAGTGTTGTAATGAGTGGATTTATTGCTTCTTTAACTGTAGGCGGTAAAGCTATTGGTAAAGAAATAGCTATAAATTATTCTAAAAATATAATGTATTATACTGGAAAAGTTGTAATGTTTTTTGATAATAAATTAAACTTAAAAATCCTAGACAAATAAAAGAGAAGGTGAGTGACCTTTATATGAATGTTTTAGAAAAGGTAGATTGTATATCAGATTTAAAAAAACTAAATAATTCTGAATTAAATATATTAAGTAGTGAAATTAGAAAGTATTTACTAGATAATATTTCAAAAACCGGTGGGCATGTAGCTTCTAATTTAGGAGTTGTTGAGCTTACTATTGCAATTCATAAAGTATTCAATAGTCCTAAAGATAAGATTATTTGGGATGTAGGACATCAATCTTATATACATAAGATTTTGACTGGAAGAAAAAAGCAATTATCAAGCATAAGGCAACTTGATGGATTAAGTGGTTTTCCAAAAAGATGTGAGTCTTCTCATGATACTTTTGAAACTGGACATAGTTCTACTTCAATATCTGCAGGTCTTGGTATGGCAATAGCAAGAGATATAAAAGGAGAAAAACATGATATTGTTTCAATTATAGGTGATGGCTCTATGACAGCTGGGATGGCATTTGAAGCTTTAAATCATGCTGGTGATATTAAAAGTAAAATGATAGTAATATTAAATGACAATGAAATGTCCATATCTGAAAACGTTGGAGGCTTATCTAAATATCTTGATAGAATTAGAACAGCACCAACTTATGGAAGGATGAAAGATGATTTTGAGAATATATTGAATAGTATCCCTGCTATAGGTAAAACTATGGTAAGAACAGCAGAAAAAGCTAAGGATAGTTTTAAATATTTTGTTGTCCCAGGAGTACTTTTTGAAGAATTAGGCTTCACTTATCTTGGTCCTATTGATGGTCATAACATACAATCTCTTATTAAAACTTTGAATAGAGCGAAGAGAGTAAATGGGCCAGTTATTGTTCATGTACGTACAAAGAAGGGAAAAGGATATAAATATGCTGAACAAAACCCTGATAAATTTCATGGAACTTCAGCATTTAATTTAGATACGGGTAAAGCTTTGAAAAAAACTAAAGGAATTAAGTATTCTCAAGTATTTGGAGATAAATTATATGAGATTGCTCTAAAAAATAAGAATGTTGTTGCTATAACTGCAGCTATGCCTTCAGGAACTGGATTAGATAAATTTAAAGAGAAGCTACCTCAAAAGTTTATTGATGTAGGTATAGCAGAACAGCATGCTGTAACACTTGCTGCAGGACTTGCATCTCAAGGATTGAAACCTTTTTTTGCTGTATATTCTACATTTTTACAAAGAGGTTATGATCAAATAGTACATGATGTAGCTTTACAAAACTTACCTGTGGTATTTGCTATTGATAGAGGTGGACTTGTTGGAAATGATGGTGAGACACATCATGGTGTTTTTGATTTTTCTTATTTAAGTCATATACCTAATCTTATAATAATGGCTCCAAAGGACAAACTTGAACTAGAAAAAATGATAGAATTTAGTAGCGAATATGAGGAAGGTCCTATTGCTTTAAGATATCCTAGGGGAATAAGCGTAGTAAAAAATGAATTAACTACAAATAATGAATTAATTTTAGGTAAAGGTGAGACGATTATAGAAGGGAAAGATATTGCAATTATATCAATTGGAAAAATGGTAGAGATAAGTTATGAAGCATGTATTAAATTAAATAACAAAAATATTAACCCTACACTTATAAATATAAGATTTTTGAAACCAATTGATGAAAACTTAATTCGAAAACTTTCTAACAAATATAAATTAATTATAACTGTAGAAGATAATGTTATAAATGGTGGTCTTGGAACAACTGTAAATCGAACTTTAATTAAAAGTAATTATAGAGGTAAAGTATTAAACATTGGTTTACCTGACAAATTTATTGAACACGGTGATACAGATAAACTGTTTGAAAAATACAAACTAGATTCTAATAGTATATTTGAAACTATTTTAAACTATATTAAATAATAGGTGTTAATAATGGAACTTAAACGTATAGATATTTTGTTAAAAGAGAAAGGGTTAGTTAAAAGCAGAGAATTAGCTCAGAAAGCCATATCAAAAAACATTGTTAAATATAATGGAACTTTTATAAAAAAAGCATCAATGAAAGTTCCTATGAATGCTAATTTAGAACTAACAGATGAACCACTAAAATATGTTAGTCGAGCAGGTTATAAACTGGAAAAGGCAATAAGCGCTTTTAATATTGATTTAAAGAATAAAATTGCAATAGATATGGGGGCATCTACAGGCGGTTTTACTGATTGTATGCTTCAAAATGGAATAAAAAAGGTATATTCTATAGATGTAGGACATTCTCAACTTGATGAAAAATTAATTAATAATTCTAAAGTAATTAATATGGAGAATATAAATATAAGGTACTTAGATTTAAATAAGATACAGGATGACATTGATTTTATCTCTATTGATGTATCATTTATTTCAATAACTAAGATTTTAAATGTAGCTGAAAAATTATTAAAGAATGATGGAAAGATAGTTGCCTTAATTAAACCTCAATTTGAAATTGGAAGGGAGTTTTTAGGTAAGAAAGCTATTGTCAAAGATAAAAAATATCATTTAAAAGCAGTAAATACTATAAAAGACTTTTTAAAAACTACGAAACTTAACTTAGTAGATATTGATTATTCTCCAATAAAAGGATCAAGAGGTAATATAGAATTTTTAGCATTAATTAGTACTTCTAATCCTACATTTGATATAGATAAAAAAATAAAAGAGATCATAAATAATTCTCATAGTAGTAATGATTGAGGGGGCAACACATGAAAAAATATGTTAGACAAAGTAAAATAATTGATTTAATAAATCATAATGAAATAGAAACACAAGAAGAATTAGCTAAATTTTTAAGAGAATCTGGTATTGAAGTGACACAAGCAACAGTATCAAGAGATATAAAAGAATTAAGACTTGTAAAAGTTATGTCTAAAACTGGTAAATATAAATATGCTGCTATTGGACAAAATCAGGATGGAATAACAGAAAGATTAGTTAATATTTTTAAAAATTCTATAGTTTCAATAAAAGTAGCAGGTCATATATTAGTATTAAAAACAATACCTGGAGCAGCACAAATATCAGCTTCTGCTATTGATAATTTAAATGTCAAGGAAATAATAGGGACAATTGCTGGTGATGACACTTTATTTGTTGCTATTACAGATGTAGATAAAATTGATGATATATTAGATATATTCTATAAAATGTTGGAATAGCGGAGGAATAATTATGATTTTAGAGCTAAATATTAAGAATTTTGCTATAATTAATGATTTAAAGATTTCCTTTACAAAAGGGTTCAATGTTTTAACTGGTGAAACAGGAGCAGGTAAATCAATAATAATTGATGCAGTAGGACTTATTTTAGGTGATAGATCAAATAAGGACTTTATAAAAGTTGGACAAGATAAATCTATAATTGAAGCATTATTTTACTTAGAAAATCCAAGTCATGTAAAAAAATTACTAGGCAGTTATGGTATACAATATGAATTAGATGATACTCTTTTAATAACAAGAGAAATTCATAAAAATGGTAGAAGCTTTTCTAGAGTTAATGGACATACTATAACTTTAAATATGTTAAGAAAGATAACAAGCTCTTTAGTTGATATTTATGGACAACATGAACATCAATCACTTTTAAATTCAGAAAATCATATTGAACTTATTGATTTATTAGGAGATAAGGATTTAATTTTGCATAAAAAAGAAATTCGTAGAGAGTATATACAATTAAACGAATTAAAAAACAAACTATCAAAAATTGTTACTGATGAAAAGGAAAGAGAAAGAAAAATTGATTTATTGAAATTTCAGTTAGATGAAATAAATTCTGGAAGTTTAAAATTAGATGAGGAAAATGAACTTATAAATAAATATACAAAATTATCTAACTTAGAAGAAATAGCAAAAAAGTTAAATTCTGTCCATACAATTTTAGATTCTGATGATTATAATAATTCATCAGTTATTGATGAATTAAATAAAGTTTCAAACATGTTAAATAATATTTCTAAATTTGATAATAATATTAAAGAATATGAAAAAAATATAAATGAAATAATATATCAAATTCAAGATTTAACAAGAGATATAAGAAATTATTATGAAAATATAGATTATGATGTTGAAAAACTATCTATTTTAGAAGAAAGAATGGAATTAATAAATAAATTAAAAAGAAAATATGGAAATACCATAGATGAAATTTTAGAGTATAGAGATAATATAGAAGAAGAACTTAATATAATTATTAACAATGAAAAACAAATAAATATATTGAAATCAGATATTGAACAATTAAATATAAAAATTTTAAATGAATCAAAAATTTTATCAAAAAAAAGAATTAAAGTTATAAAAACTTTTGAGAAGAAAATGATAGATGAATTATATAATCTTAATATGAAAAATATAAAATTTAAAGTTAATCATGAAATATTAAATACTCCAAATATAAATGGGATTGATAAAGTTGAATTTTTAATAGCTACAAATTTAGGAGAGCCTCTTAGAAAATTATCAAAAATAGTTTCCGGAGGAGAAATGTCAAGAATAATGTTAGCTTTTAAATCAATAATTGTAGGAGTTGACAATATTTCAACTATGATTTTTGATGAAATTGATACTGGTATTAGTGGAAGAACTGCACAAATAGTTGGAGAAAAAATAGTAAATATATCTAGAAATCATCAAGTTCTTTGTATAACTCATTTACCTCAAATAGCAGCTATGTCAGATTCACATTATTTAATAAATAAAATAGAAGACAATGGGAATGTTAGAACTGTAGTTAATAGATTAGATTATAAATCTAAAATAGAAGAACTTTCTAGATTACTTGGAGGCGTAAATCTTACAGATACAACACGACTTCATGCTGAAGAAATGATTAAAATGTCAAAAAAATACAAGTAAAAGAAGTATTTTAAATACTTCTTTTTTTTATAAAAACAAATCATATCTTAACATTTAAATAAATTATTATATAGAATATTTATAGTGTAATAAGCTCAAATTAATATAGAAGATGAAAAATAAATTATAGAAGAAAATTTGAAATGTGGAATTTGGAGAGTGGTATCTTTGGATTCTAACAAATTAAACAAAAGAAAATTATTATTCTATATAATCTTATTAACTTGTAGTATATATTTATTACAAATAGTGAATTTATATAAAATTCCATCAGAAGTAAATATTTTTGAAGGTGGCAAAAAAGATATTAATTTATTGTTGCCATTTACTATTAATAATAAATTAAATTCTAAAAATAATATATTAAGAATAGAAAACAATAAAAATAATTCAAAATTCAACACTAGTAATAGATATAGTTTAAAAAGCAAAAAAATTGGAAGTACAAATCTTAATATTGAATTATTAGGTTTATTTCCTGTAAAAACAGTACAAGTAAATATTATGGATAGAATTAAACTGCAACCGGGTGGTCAATCTATAGGAGTAAAGTTAAAGACAGAAGGTGTATTAATTGTAGCATTATCAGATATTAAAGGAAAAGATGGAGAAAATCACACTCCAGGTATAGAATCAGGTTTAAAAATAGGAGATTCAATATTGGAAATAAACGATATTAAAGTTAAAGATTCTTATCATGTAATAGATTTATTAAATGATATTCAAGATAGTAAAATTAAATTAAAAATTAAAAGAAATGAAGAAGAACTAATTAAACATATAGTCCCTATAAAAAGTAAAGAAGACGGAATATACAGAATCGGTCTTTGGGTAAGAGATAAAACAGCAGGAATAGGAACTTTAACTTTTTATGATAAAAAAACTAAAAAATTTGCAGCATTAGGTCATGGAATTTCTGATATTGATACTGGTAAATTAATGAATATAAGTGGAGGAGAGATACTTGAAGCAAGCATTTCTTCAATTGAGCAGGGGACTAAAGGTCATCCTGGTGAATTAAAGGGTATGTTTTTTGAATCTCAAAATTTATTAGGTAATATAGAAAAAAATACATCTTTAGGTATATACGGTACTATAAATAAAGAAATGAATAATTCATATTACAAAGATTCAATACCGATAGCATTACAACATGAAGTGAAAAAAGGAAAAGCATATATATTAAGTACTATTGGAAATAAAGATGTTAATAAATATGAAGTAGAAATAGTAAAAAAAGAAACACAAGCTAATATTGCACCAAAAAGTATGACAATAAAAATAACAGATAAAAAACTTTTGTCAAAAACTGGTGGAATTGTTCAGGGAATGAGTGGAAGTCCTATAATACAAGATGGTAAAATAATTGGTGCTATAACCCATGTGTTTGTAAATGATCCAACTAAAGGTTATGGATTATATATTGAATGGATGTTAGAAGAATCAGGAATATTAAAAAACGACATAGGAATGCAAAAAATAAGGGATTTCCCTTATTTTTTTTGTTGAAAAATGTAAGAAAAAAATAAGATAAAAATATTAAAAATAAAAAGGAATTATCATAGTTTTGTCGAAATAATATACAAGGATTAAATTAGAAAATAATGGGGGGAATTTAAATGAACAATTCTAAGATCGATATATTGATTGCAGATGATAATAAAGATTTTTGTAATATACTGAATGAATATTTATCTACACAAGATGATGTAAATGTTAGTGGAATAGCAAATGATGGATTAGAAGCATTAGACTTAATCTCAAATAAGATTCCAGATGTATTAGTACTAGATATTATAATGCCACATTTAGATGGGTTAGGAGTTTTGGAAAAACTAAACTCTATTAATCTAGATAAGTATCCTAAAATTATAGTATTATCTGCAGTAGGTGAAGATAAAATAACTCAAAGAGCAATAAGTTTAGGTGCAGATTATTATGTTGTAAAGCCTTTTGATTTTGAAGTTTTTATGAAAAGGATTAGACAATTAAATGGTGGTATGGGAGAAACAAATAAAAGGAATATAAATAGTAATAAAGCAAATGGAATAATAAATAGAACTACCTATAATAAAACTAAAACCTTAGAAGCTAATATCACTAATATAATACACGAAATTGGGGTTCCTGCTCATATAAAAGGATATTTATATTTGAGGGAAGCTATAGGCATGGTAGTAGAAAGAATAGATTTATTAAGTGCTGTAACAAAAGAATTATATCCTGAAATAGCAAAAAAATTTAATACAACTCCAAGTAGAGTTGAAAGAGCAATAAGACATGCAATTGAAGTAGCATGGAGCAGAGGAAAAATAGATACTATAAACAATTTATTTGGATATACTGTTCAAAATAATAAAGGAAAACCTACTAATAGTGAATTTATAGCAATGGTGGCAGATAAATTAAGATTAGAAAGGACCAACTAACTAAAAAGAACAAGTGTTCTTTTTAGTTAGTTGTATCATAATAAATTTTATCATAAGTGATATTAAGGTTTATTTAAATAAGACATTAATTCACCTAAAGTTTGAAATTTAAAAGAATAATATTTAAGTTTTTTGCTTATTTCATCAATATTACCAATTAATAATAAATGTTTATCAGTAAATGTTTTATACATGTTAACATCCTCCAAGCTTTACAAATTCGAAAAAAAATATATAATATAGTTAAGTATATGTAAGTACCTATAAAATATTCTTATTATTTTAGGAGGTTTTTGATGAGTTATATTGAGAGAACTATGAAATCTGAAAAAGTATATGAAGGGAAAGTATTAAATTTAAGAATAGATACTGTTGAATTACCAGATAAAAAATACTCAAAAAGAGAAATTGTAGAACATCCTGGTGCCGTATGTATTGTTCCTATAACTTCAGATAATAAAATATATTTGGTTAATCAATATAGAAAATCTATTGACAAAGAAATTCTTGAATTACCTGCAGGTAAAATAGAGATTGGAGAAGAGCCTAAAGAATGTGCTATTAGAGAATTAAAAGAAGAAACTGGTCTGACAGCTAATAAATATGAATATATGACTGAGTTTTATACTTCACCAGGATTTTGTAATGAGAAAATTCATTTATTTTTTGCTAGAGAGTTAGAACAAGGGATTGCTACTCCAGATATTGATGAATATATTGATGTAAAGACATATTCATTGGATGAATTACTCCATATGGTTCAAATTGGAGAAATAAGTGATGCTAAAACAATTATTGGTATTCAAATGATTAACGCTACATTTGCTAGTAAAAATGAATAAGTAATAAAATCCTCCTTAAAAGCATAATATTTTGTATAGCTTGTATAAAGGAGGATTTTTAATTGTCTAATTTTAAAAATGAATTCATAAAACACTTTAAGAAAAATATTTTTGTTTATTTATCAATTATAATTACAATAATGATAGGAATATCTGCTGGTGTTATTACTATAAAAATAATGTCTGAATCACAAACAAGTAATTTATATAGTTTTTTAAATAATTTTTTTGATATTATTGAAAATGAAGAAGTACAAAATACTATATTACTTAAAGATTCGATTATGAATAATATTAAGACTACCATCATTATTTGGCTAATGGGTATAGTTGTAATAGGAATCCCTATTACTTTTACAATTATTTTATTAAGAGGATTTACAATTGGATTCACAATTGGGTTTATGATTGATAATTTTGGATTTAAAGGTTTTTTATTATCTTTTTTAACTTTAATTCCTCCTAATATATTTATAATACCCGGGCTTATTATAGTATCTTCTTTATCAACAATTTATAGCATTAATTTCATAAAAAACAGAAAAAAATCACAAAGAGAAAATATGTTAAAAGAAGCTTTTAGATTTTCGTTCTTTGTTTTTTTGTCATTAATTGCTTTTTTGTTTTCTGGATTAATAGAAGCTTATATTACTCCTTATCTTATTAAGATAATCTTATAATCTTTTTAAAAAGGAGTAGATAATTTATGAAATATAATTTTTCAAAAAAAATAAAAATAGTACTAATAATATTAATATTATTAGTTATTATTAAAATATTTATAGAAGAATATAGATATATCAACAGTATAAATGAGCCGCCTCCATCTAACTCTATATTAGTTTTTTCATATAGGTATATAAAGATTAATTCAATATATTATTTTAAGAAAATAATATATTTTTATTTTAATATTTAAAATAAAGGATTTTAAATATTAATGTAGAATATAAAAATAAAGGATTCTAAATCCATTTAAGGAGTATGAAATGAATATATTAACGACAGAATTTATAGACTATATAAAATGGGATAAAGAACTATCTCAAAATACAATAGAATGTTATACAAGAGACTTAAATCAATTTATTAATTATTTAAATGAAAATGATATAACAGAAGACTTAACAGAAATTTCACAAACTAGTATAATTACATATATGCTTTATTTAGAAAGGAAAGGAAGAGCTTCCTCAACAATATCTCGTAGATTAGCATCTATAAGAGCATTTTATCAATACTTATTAAATAAAAACTTAATTAAAAAAGACCCTACGTTGAACTTGAAATCACCTAAGAAAAATAAAAGAGTCCCTGAGACTTTAACCTTAAAAGAAGTTGATATATTTTTAGAACAGCCAAATATATCAACAACTAAAGGAATCAGAGATAAAGCAATGCTAGAATTACTTTATGCAACAGGTTTAAAAGTTAGTGAATTATTAAAATTAAAGATAGAAGATGTAGATTTAGATTTAGGATTAGTTATGACATCTAAAGAGTTTACAAATGAAAGGGTAATACCTATTGGTAATATTGCTGTAAGTTCATTAAAATTATATTTAAATGAGTTTAGAAGAAAGTTAGTAAAAGATAAAGAACAAAGTTTTTTATTTTTAAATTACAATGGTAACCCACTAACAAGACAAGGATTTTGGAAAATAATAAAATATTATAAAAATAAAGCATGTATAGATAAAAAGATAACTCCTCGTATATTAAGACATTCATTTGCTGCCCATTTACTTGAAAATGGAGCTGATTTAAAATCTGTACAAACTTTATTAGGACATGCTGATATATCTTCTACTCAAATATATGCCAATACAGATAATAAAAGGCTAAATGAAGTTTATAAGAAAGCACATCCAAGAGCATAATATAATAATTTCTTTGTTTAACAACAATATTATTTAATATTATGGGTAAATATAAAGTTAAATAAATTTCATTTTACTTTACATATAAGATAATTCATAGGAGGTATCGAAATAATGGATATGTATGAGATTATAAAGAAAAAAAGAGATGGAAATGAATTAACTAGTGAAGATATCAAATATTTTGTAGAAAATTATACTGAAGGAAATATACCTGATTATCAAGCATCTGCTTTGCTTATGGCTATATTTTTTAATAAAATGAATAAGACTGAAACTTTAAACTTAACTAATGCAATGTTAAAATCAGGAGAGGAAATAGATCTTTCTTCTATAAATGGAATAAAAGTTGATAAACATAGCACAGGAGGAGTAGGTGATAAAACTACTCTTGTATTAGCACCTATGGTTGCTGCATGTAATTTGCCTGTTGCTAAAATGTCAGGAAGAGGATTAGGTCACACTGGGGGTACATTAGATAAATTAGAATCAATTGAAAATTTTTCAATTAATCTTAGTAAAGATGAATTTATTAAGAATGTAAATGATATTAAGTTAGCTGTTGCTGGTCAAACTTCTAATATAGCGCCTGCTGATAAAAAATTATATGCATTAAGAGATGTTACTGCAACTGTAGATAATATATCTCTTATTGCTAGTAGTATTATGAGTAAAAAGTTAGCATCAGGTTCTGATGCAATTGTACTTGATGTTAAAGTAGGTAGTGGAGCTTTTATGAAAACCTTAGAAAATGCTTTTGAATTAGCGCAAGAAATGGTAGATATAGGGAATGGCATGAATAGAGATACCATGGCTGTAATATCTGACATGGATGAACCTTTAGGATATGCAATAGGTAATGCACTTGAAGTAAAAGAAGCAGTACAAACATTAAAAGGAGATGGTCCAGAAGATTTGCTTGAGCTTTGTCTTTCATTAGGTTCTAGATTGCTATTATTAGGCAAAAAAGTTGAAAATATTGAAGAAGGAAAAAAACTTTTAATAAGCAAAATAGAAGATGGAAGTGCCTTTAATAAATTTAAACAATTTATTAAAAATCAAGGTGGTAATGTAGAACAAATTGAAAATCTAGATTTACTACCAAAATCAAGCAATATTATGCACTTTAAAGCTGAAAAATCTGGATATATTTCAGAAATGAATGCAGAAGAGATTGGCAGATGTGCACTTTTGTTAGGTGCTGGAAGAAAGACAATAGAAAGTAAAATAGATATGTCTGCAGGTATAGTACTAAATAGAAAGAAATTTGAAAAAATTAAAAAAGGCGAAATAATTGCATATTTACATGGAAACGATAAAGATAAACTTAATGAGGCATTAAATAGACTTGAAAAAATTATAAAAATTTCATCTGAAAAAATAGGTAAAAAGAAAATAATTTATGGTACTGTTGATAAAGATGGAATTAAAAAGATATAAATCGAAAAACTACTAATTAGTATTAGTAGTTTTTTTCGTATAATAATAAACTACATGGAAAATATAATTATACGAGGAGGATTTTTATGATTAAAAAAATCTTAAATATATTATTAATATTATTTATAATAGTATCAGTATTGCCATTTAATATTTATGCTATGGAACCTTTTGAAGTTGATGGGAAAGCTGCTATACTTATGGATTTTAAATCGGGTACAGTAATATATGAAAAAAATCCTAATAAGAAACTAGAGCCTGCTAGTATAACTAAAATTATGGTTTTAATTTTAGCAAGTGAAGCATTAGAAAGTGAAAAAATAAATCTAGATGATGAAGTTTTAATAAGTGAAAATGCTGCTAGTATGGGAGGAAGTCAAGTATATTTAGAAGCAGGAGGAACTAATACAGTAGAAGAACTATTTAAGGCTATTTGTTTAAGATCTGCAAATGATGCTTCTGTTGCTATGGGTGAATATATTGCGGGAAGTGAAGAGTTGTTTTTAGAAATGATGAATAAAAAAGCAAAACAATTAAATATGAAAAATACAAAGTTCAAAAATCTTACTGGTTTACCAGATGAGGAACATTTAACTACTGCATATGATATTGCTCTTATGGGAAGAGAACTTTTAAAACATGAAATAGTTCATAAATGGCTTTCAATGTGGACTACTTCCATAAAAGTTGGAAAAGATAGAGATGTTACTCAGGATCTTGTCAATACAAATAAACTTATTCGGTTCTATCCTGGTGCAAATGGTATTAAAACTGGATTTACCCAAAATGCAGGATATTGTTTAGCTGCTTCAGCAACTAAAGATAACACTACTTTTATAAGTGTAATATTAGGGTCTAAATCTTCAAAGATTAGAAATGAGGATTCAAAAAAATTGCTTGATTATGGATTTTCTAATTATAAATCTAAATCTCTTAATAAAAAAGGAGATATAATAGATAAGATATCAATAGAAAAAGGGAAAAAAGAATACGCAAAAATAAAAGTTAAAGATGATATAGATATACTTATAAAAAAAGATAATAAAAGTGATATAAAGAAAGAAATTAAAATATTAGATACAGTTAAAGCTCCTATAAAAAAAGGTGATAAAGTAGGAGAGATAATTGTAAAATCTGAAGGTGAAATATTGTTAAAGGAAGAATTAATTATTGATAAAGATATAAAAAAAGCTAATATTTTAAATGTGTTCTCTAAGTTATTTAAAAATTTAACAACCAAATAATTTAACTATGCTAAATATATTTGTAATTTTAATATATAAATTATAAAATATATTTAGCTTTTTTATTATTCAAAATTACATTTTATGAATTAATACATAGATTAACTATATAATTAGGATTAAATTTGTTTTTATATGATATAATATTATACTAGATCATTTAAGTTATTGTTTTTACTTTTTTTAAAATTGATTTAAAACATTTACTACCTTTAATAATTTTATTATAACAATTTAATTAAGGTAGTAGCGTAATTGATAGGAGCAATTAATATGAAATATAATATTACACTGGAAAGTTTTGAAGGACCATTTGACTTGTTGTATCATCTTATAGAAAAATCAGAAGTAGATATTTACGATGTTTCTATTGCTAAAATTGCTGAGCAATATATAGAATTTATATCTAAAATGCAAGAGTTAGATTTAGAGGTAACAAGTGAATTTTTAGTTATGGCAGCAACTTTATTAGAAATAAAGTCTAAAATGTTATTGCCCAAAAATAATATTAAAGATGATCAAATGGAAATGGAAGGTATAGATCCCCGAGAGGAACTTATAGAAAGACTAATAATTTATAAAAAATATAAAAATGCTGCAAATGAATTGAAAAATAAGTTTGATATACATGGTAAAGTTTTTTATAAGCCTAAGGAAGAAATTTCATATTCTGAAGATGAAGAGATAACAATTGAAGGAATAGATTTAAATAATTTAGTAAAAGCATTTGATAAGGTGTTAAAAAATACTAATTTTAAAAAAGATGATTTGAAATTTCATGAAATAAAAAAAGAAGAAATGAGTATTGAACAGGCAATGAAATTTGTACAGAATAAATTAGATAATATAGAGCAAATAGAATTCACTAATTTATTTGAAGATAACTTAACTAGAACAAATATTGTTGCAATATTTGTTTCAATATTAGAATTGCTTAAATTAAAAAAAATAGATATAATTCAAGAAAATAATTTTACAGATATAAGTATAAGAAGAAAACACAGGTGATTATATGGATAAAATACAGATTAAAGGAATAATTGAAGGCGTGCTTTATATATGGGGAGAACCTCTATCTATTGATTCTCTACATAAAATACTTGAAATAGATAAAAATAAGATAAAAAACATAATGGAAGAAATGATAAATGAATTTGATTATAATAGACGAGGTTTACAAATAATAAAAATAAAAAACAACTATCAACTTACTACAAGACCTATACATTATGATTATATAAAAAAATTAATGCCAGAGAAAACTAATAAAGGTTTATCAAATGCAGCTCTTGAAACATTATCTATAATCTCTTATAAGCAACCAATAACTAGGGTAGAAATTGAAAATATTAGAGGAGTTAAATGTGATAAATCTATCTCTACACTTATAGACAAAGGCTTAGTAGAAGAAAAAGGAAGACTTGATAGAACAGGAAAACCCATCATTTATGGAACTACAGATAATTTTTTGAGGCATTTTGGATTAAAAGATATAAGTGAGTTACCTAAATTAAAAGATGTTATATTAGAAGAAAATAATACATTTTAATGTATTATTTTCTTTTTATATACGCAAAATAATAAAATGGGGTGATAAACTTGTATTTTTTATTATTTTTTATATTAATAATAATTTTATTAAATATTTCATTATCAATTAACATAATAGTATCTAGAAATAATAGTGTTAATAAAATAAAAGTTATTATTAGTATTTATAAATTTGAAATTTTTATAATAAACATTTCAAATTTATATTTTAAAATAAAAAATAATAGTATTTATATTGAGTTTTATCAAGAACTAATATTATATAAACAAACATTAAATGAAAAGAAAAAACAATTTAAATTAGATGATGAATTATATAATATTAAAAAAATTTTTAAAAGTAAAAACAATTCAATATTATATAACCAAACTAAAAAGTATATAAGAATAGATAATATACTATTAACTACAAATATAGGTAATAAAGATGCATTTACTAGTGCTATTTTAAATGGATTAGTATATTTTTTATATTCTAATTTATTTTATTATTTAGATTCTAAATTTTATATAATAAATTCAAATTATTTAGTAAACACTATTTACAATAGAAATATTCTTGAATTTGACTTTAATTGTCTAATAAAAATTAAAGTCATTTATATGATTAAATTAATATTGTCATTAAAGATAAAAGGTGGTGAATAACTTATGGATAATCATCCTATTGAAGGATTAATGAATTCAACAATGGAATCACTTAAAGAAATGGTAGATGTGAATACTATAGTAGGGGAACCAGTTGAAACTCCCGATGGATTAGTTATTATACCAATATCTAAAGTTTCATTGGGATTTGCATCTGGTGGGAGTGAATTTAGGAGAGAAAAAAACATATCTACAAAAGAAACTGAAAATACAAATTCTAAAATGCCTTTTGGTGGCGGATCAGGTGCTGGTGTATCAGTTCAACCTGTAGCTTTCATAGTTGCAGGAAATGGTAAAATGAAATTACTACCTGTAGACCAAGGTAGTAATATAATAAATAGTATATTGGAGCTTTTGCCAAAAGTAAGCAGTTCATTTAAAGATAAATCTAAAAACAACAAAAATATGGATAGTGAAAAAAATTAATATCATTCAGTTGAATGAGAGGTGATTATTTGTATAAGAGAATAACTTTATTAACTATATTAGTAACTATAATGATATCTATGATTTCAACTACGGTATTTGCAATTAATGAAAATATATCTGCAAAAAGTGCCATACTTATAGAAAGGGATAGTGGAAGAATTCTTTACTCTAAAAATATTTCTCAAAAGCTCCCTATAGCGAGTACTACAAAAATAATGACAGCTTTAATTGCTATTGAAAAAGGAGATTTAAATAAAGTAGTAACTATAAAAAAGGAATGGACTGAAATAGAGGGATCTAGTATTTATTTAAAACCCAACGAAAAAATCAAATTAAAAGATTTAATTTTTGGTCTTATGCTTAGGTCAGGAAATGATGCTGCAGTTGCAATTGCACACGAAATTGCAGGTAGTGTTGAAAATTTTTCTGTGCTAATGAATAAAAGGGCTAAAGAAATTGGCGCTAAAAATACAAATTTTACAAACCCACATGGATTACACTCTGAAGATCATTATAGCACAGCTTATGATTTAGCTATTATTACTAGAGAAGCATTAAAAAATGAAATTTTTAGAGAAATATCAAAAACTAATGATTATGTTCCAGATAGAAAAAGTCCATCACATTTTTATAATAAAAATAAAACATTAACTCAATACAAAGGCGGAGATGGTGTTAAAATAGGATATACTAAATTAGCGGGTCGTTGTTTAGTTGCGAGTGCTACAAGGGATAATATGCAACTTATTGCAGTTGTATTAGATGATAATAATTGGTTTGAAAATAGTTATAAATTGTTTGATTACGGATTTGAAAATTATAAAAGAACAACAATTATAAGAAAAGATAATTTTATTGAATACTTAAATATTAAAAATAGTAATATTCAACAATTACCTATTTTTATTCCTCAAACATTTACTTATCCTTTACAAGAAGATGAACTAGAAGAGATAGATATATTAATAAATACGAAAGACAGCTTAATTGCTCCTGTAGAAAAAGGATATGTAGTTTCTAAAATTGTAATAAAGTTAAAGAATAATACTATTTATAAAAGTAATATTATTCTTAATGAAAGATTAAAAGAAAAATCTATATTTACAAAATTAAATAATAAAATAGAATATTTTTTTTCAAAGGACTTTTAATTTAAAAGTCCTTTTGTTATAAAATTGATTTATAATAAATATAAAACTATGTTATGATATATATATATATTCATATAATAAAAGGTAGGTTGATATGAGATTACAAAAATTTATGGCAAAAGCTGGGATAGCATCTAGAAGAAAATCAGAAAAAATAATATTAGATGGAAGGGTAACTGTAAATAATACAATGATTAAAAAGTTAGGATTTAAAGTTGACCCTAAAAAGGATATTATAAAAGTAGACAATAAAGAAATATCTTTAGAGAAAGAAAAAATATATATAATTTTAAATAAACCTGTTGGCTATATAACAAGTGTTTCAGATCAATTTAATAGAAAGACAGTTATTGACTTAGTCTCTAAAGTAGATCAAAGAATATATCCTGTTGGTAGACTGGATTATGATACATCAGGTTTATTATTATTAACCAATGATGGAGATTTAACTTATAAAATGACTCATCCTAGTCATGAAGTTAATAAAACTTATATAGCAGAGGTTAAAGGTATTCCAAACAATGAAGAATTAAAAGAATTTAAAGAAGGATTAAAAATTGAAGATTATATAACTTCTCCAGCAGATATTAAAATTATCAAAAAGAATAAAGATAAATCAACACTTAAAATAACTATTCATGAAGGTAAAAATAGACAGGTTAGAAAAATGTGTGAAAAAATTAATCATACTGTTATTAAATTGAAAAGAATTAGTTTTGGAGATATAAGATTAAATAATTTAAAAGAAGGAGATTATAGGTTTTTAACAGATAAAGAAATAAGATACATTAAGGATGAAATAAATGAAAAATAACTTTTTATCAAATGCTATTAATATTTCAAATAATATTATAAATCAAAAAGTAAAAGAAGGTATGATAGTAGTTGATGCTACAGTAGGTAATGGGAATGATACATTGAAATTAGCTCAAAAAGTAGGGGAGTTAGGCAAAGTTTATGGTTTTGATATTCAGAAATTAGCTATAGATAATACTACTGATCTTTTAAAGAAGAATGATCTTTATAATAGAGTGGATCTAATATATGATAGTCATTCAAATATTAGCAATTATATTACAAATAAAATAGATTTTGCTGTATTTAATTTAGGTTATTTACCTAAAGGTGATCATTCCATAATTACTAAACCGGAATCTACAATAGAAGCAATTAAATCAATATTGTCTTTTTTACATATAAAGGGTATACTAATTGTAGTATCATATTACGGACATGAAGGCGGAATGAGGGAAAAAAACGAAATTGAAAATTACTTAACTATATTAAATCAAAAAAAATTCACTGTAGTAAAAATGGATTTTTTGAATCAAATTAATAATCCACCTATTATTTTTTGTATTGAAAAAATATCTTAAGGAGGCACATAATGGAAAGTGTAAAGTTTACAGAAACAATTTTAAGAGATGCTCATCAATCTTTAATGGCAACTAGAATGAAAACAGAAGAAATGTTACCAATTGCTGAAAAGCTTGATAAAGTTGGTTATCATTCTTTAGAGATGTGGGGAGGTGCCACGTTTGATGCTTGTTTGAGGTTTTTAAATGAAGATCCATGGGAAAGGTTAAGAAAATTAAGAAAAGCTATTAAAAATACGAAACTACAAATGTTATTGAGAGGTCAGAATATTTTAGGTTATAAAAATTATCCTGATGATGTAGTAGAAGAATTTGTTAAAAAGGCAATTGAAAATGGGATAGATATAGTTAGAATATTTGATGCATTAAATGATACAAGAAATTTAAAAACTGCATTAAATGCTACAAAAAAAGCAGGAGGACATGCACAAACTGCAATATCTTTTACTACAAGTCCAGTTCATGACATTGATTATTATTTAAATCTAGCAAAAGAAATGGAAAGTATGGGTGCAGATTCTATATGTATTAAAGATATGTCAGGAATATTACTTCCTTATGATGCTTATGAATTAATAACAAAAATGAAAGAAGCAATAAATATACCAATTCAGTTACACTCTCATTTTACTAGTGGTATAGCAAATCAAACATACATGAAAGGTGTAGAAGCGGGGGTTGATATTATTGATACTGCATTATCACCTTTGGGAAATGGTACAAGTCAACCAGCGACAGAACCTATGTTATCTTCTTTAAAAGGTTCAGGAAGAGAACCAGATTATGATATGAATAATTTAAATGAAATTGCTGAATATTTTACAAAGCTTCGAAATAAATATGAAAAAGAAGGTTTATTAAAGTCCAAAGTATTAGGAGTTAATACTAAAACTTTGATTTATCAAGTACCAGGAGGTATGTTATCTAATTTAGTTTCTCAATTAGAGGGTCAAGGAGCTATTGACAAATTTGAAGAAGTTTTAGAAGAAGTTCCAAAGGTGAGAGAAGATCTTGGATACCCACCGTTAGTTACTCCAATGAGTCAAATGGTAGGCACACAGGCTGTATTTAATGTAGTTTTAGATGAAAGATATAAAATGATACCTACTGAGATTAAAAATTATGTAAAAGGTTTATATGGAAAACCTACAATTCCAATAAAGGATGAAATAATAAAAAAGATAATAGGTAATGAAGAAATTTATACAGGACGACCTGCAGATTTACTTAAACCTGAACTAGATAATTATAGAGAAGAAATTAAAGAGTATATTGAGCAAGAAGAAGATGTATTATCATATGCATTATTCCCACAAGTAGCTATAAAATACTTTAAATATCGTCAAGCTCAAAAGTATAATATAGACAGTAATTTATTAAATAAAGATGAAAATACTTATCCTGTAGTATAAATAGTTATATATAATCCCCTTATTATATTTTATAAAATATAATAAGGGGATTATATATAAAATGAAATTAAATAAATAATTCTTGCAATATATATTTTTGATAATATTTATAAATTCTTATTAAATTACTTATTTAAAACCTTTAAGTACAATTTTTAAAAAATAAAAGATATTTAAAATATGCATAATATGAAATAAAACTTGCAAAAATATTAAATTTAACAAAAAAATGAAATAAAACTTGCATGCATGATATATTTTTGATAATATTTAATTAACAATATTAAAGGGGGCTTTATAGTGACCACAAAAATTAATAAAAAATTAGTGGTAAGTAAAGATTGGTGTAAAGGTTGCGGGATTTGTGTTGAATTGTGTCCCAAAGGTGTTTTAACTTTAGAAAATGGTGTGATTAACATAGATAATGAAGATATTTGTATAAAATGTGGTTTATGTGAACTTAGATGTCCTGATTACGCTATTTATATTGAAGGAGATGAAGAACATGGAAAATAAAGTTAAATTAATGCAAGGAAATGAAGCTTGTGTAGAAGGTGCCCTTGCAGCAGGAATGAAATTTTATGCAGGGTATCCAATAACTCCATCTACGGAAATTGCAGAGATATCTTCTTTAAGACTTCCAAGAGTAGGGGGAAAATTTATCCAAATGGAAGATGAGATTGCTGGCATGGCTGCAGTGATAGGGGGGGCATTAGCTGGTTTAAAATCTATGACAGCTACTAGTGGACCAGGATTTTCATTAAAACAAGAGAATATAGGGTATGCTGCAATAACTGAAGTTCCTTGTGTTATAGTAAATGTTCAAAGAGGAGGCCCAAGTACAGGACTTCCCACATCGCCTTCACAAGGAGATGTAATGCAAGCTAAATGGGGAACTCATGGTGATCATCCTATGATCGCATTAACTCCATATTCTGTTAGAGAGACATTTGATTTGACTATAAAAGCATTTAATTATGCAGAAAAATATAGAACTCCTGTAATTCTTTTATTAGATGAAGTTATCGGTCATTTAAGAGAAAGAATAGAAATTCCGAATAAAGACGAAATTGAGATATTTGATAGAGTAAAACCTAATTGTGAACCTAAAGATTATAAGCCATATAAAGTTGAGGAAAATGATTTAGTTCCTAAGATGGCTTCTTTTGGTGAAGGATATAGGTATCATGTGACAGGTTTAGTTCATGATGAGACTGGCTTTCCTAGCAACGACTCTAAAATTGCTGAAGAACTTGTAAGTAGGTTAGTGAATAAGGTAGAAGATAATATAGAAGATATAGCTAATTATGAAGAATATATGTTGGATGATGCAGAGATTGCTATAGTTGCATATGGAGCTACTGCAAGATCAGCAAAAAGTGCAGTAAATGAAGCTAGAGAAAATGGACTAAAAGTAGGTTTATTTAGACCGATTACTATATGGCCATTTTTGACTAAACAAATTAAAGAGTTAACAAAAAAGGTGAAGAAAATTTTAGTTGTAGAAATGAATTTAGGACAATATTTAATAGAAGTAGAAAGAGTTGCAGATAAAGAGGCAACAATATATAAATATAATAAAATAAATGGACAATTAATATCTCCGGATGAAATAATTAAAAAAATTAAGGAGGATATATATGCCTAGTAAGTTATTAGAAAAATATTTTAGAATGGATAAATTGCCTCATATATGGTGTCCGGGGTGTGGTCACGGTATAATAATGAAATCTGTAGTTGAAGCTATAGATGAATTAGGTTTAGAAAAAGATAAAGTATGTATAGTCTCTGGAATAGGATGTTCTTCGAGAGCTCCTGGATATATGGATTTTAATACACTTCATACTACTCATGGAAGAGCTTTAGCATTTGCAACGGGTATTAAAATGGCTAATCCTGAGTTACATGTAATTGTAGTTACTGGAGATGGTGACTCTGCTGCAATAGGTGGAAATCATTTAATTCATGCTGCTAGAAGAAATATAGATATTACTACAGTTGTCTTCAACAATAATATTTATGGAATGACTGGAGGTCAGTATTCTCCTACTACTCCTACAAGAGAAAAAGGTACTACAGCTCCTTATGGTAATATTGATAAAAACTTTGATTTATGTGAACTAGCTAAAGCATCAGGTGCAACTTATACTGCAAGAGCCACTGCTTATCATGCAAAAATGATTAAAGATTTAGTTGTAAAAGGGGTAAAAAACAAAGGCTTTTCATTTGTTGAATCTATAAGTATATGCCCTACATACTATGGAAGAAAAAATAAAAAAGGTGAATCACCTGATATGATGAAATATTTAAAAGATAATTCAATAAATGTAAAGGCATTAAATAAACTTCCAAAAGATGATTTAAAAGATAAGATAGTGATTGGTGAGTTATATAAAAATGAAGAAGCAGAATATACTGAAGAATATCAAAAGATTATAGAAATGTTTAGGCAGGAGGTATAGCATGAATAGTCAAACTGAAATTAGGTTAAGTGGTTCTGGAGGTCAAGGGTTAATTTTAGCAGGTATAATTTTAGCAGAAGGTGCATTAAATGATGGTAAGAATGCAATTCAATCTCAATCTTATGGTCCAGAAGCTAGAGGAGGAGCTAGTAAGGCTGAGGTAATAATAAGTAATACTGATATTAATTACCCTAAAGTATCTAAATGTGATATATTATTAAGTTTAACTCAAAAATCTTGTGATAAGTACTTGGATTCCTTAAAAAAAGATGGTATCCTTATTATAGATAGTGGAGTAGAAAGACCTAATAGAAGTGATGTTAAAATTTATCAAGTACCAATTCTTGATAAAGCTAAAAAAGATGTAGGAACATCACTAGTCTCTAATATTGTTGCATTAGGAGCTATTAATGGTATAACAAAATTAGTAGATAAAGAGATTTTAAAACAAGCTATATTAAATAGAGTACCTCCTGGAACAGAAGAAAAAAATGAAAAAGCATATGAATATGGATTAAATATTTTTTAATAAGGAAGATATCTATGGATGAACACAAAAGAGATTTAAATGAATTAATTCAATCTAACTATTCTCGTTTAAGTAAAGGACAAAAGCTTATAGCAGAATACATAACTTCAGATTATGATAAAGCAGCATTTATGACAGCATCTAAATTAGGAGAAATGGTTGGCGTTAGTGAATCTACAGTTGTTAGATTTGCTAACGCTTTAGGATTTTCTGGTTATCCTAGTCTTCAGAAATCTTTACAAGAACTTATAAAAAACAAATTAACAACGGTTCAAAGATTAGGAATGGAAGATTTTTCAGATAAAGAAAATTTGGTAAAACAAGTTGTAACAACAGATATTAATAATATGAAGACTACATTAGAAAATCTAGATAATAAAATATTCTATGAGGCAATAGAGGAAATCTCAAATGCTAAAAGAGTATATATTTTAGGTCTTAGAAGTTCTACAGCATTAGCAGGGTATTTAGGCTTCTATTTAAGTTTTATTCTCGATAATGTAAAGGTAGTTAGTTTTGGAATGAGTGATATATTTGAACAATTGCTACAAGTTTCAGAAGATGATGTAGTAATAGGAATTAGTTATCCAAGATATTCAAAAAAAACACTGGATGCACTTAAGTATGTAAAAGAACAAGGTTCTACAATTATAGGAATATCAGATGGTAAATTATCTCCTATAGCTAAATGGGCTGACTATATTATAGAAGTAAAAAGTAATATGATTTCGTTTATAGATTCTTTAGTTGCTCCTTTGAGTATCATAAACGCTTTAATAATTGGAGTAGGAATAAAAAATAAAAAGGACGTTAGTACATATCTTTCTAAACTAGAGAATTTATGGCAAGAATATGATATATATGAAGAGAAAGAAAAAAAGTAGCTTAGCTACTTTTTTCTTTGGTGTAAAAGGAGAAAATTATGTCGAAAAAAGTTTTAGTTATTGGTGGAGGACCTGCTGGAATAATTGCAGCAGCTACAGCGAGTAAAAAAGGTAATAAAGTAATACTTTTAGATAAAAATAGTATTATAGGTAAGAAAATGCTTATTACAGGTAATGGTAGATGTAATATTACTAATAATTGTGAGATAGAAGATTTAATTGAAAATGTAACTAGAAATAGGAATTTTTTATACTCCTCTTTTTATAGCTTTTCTAATAAAGATATAATTGATATTTTGCAAAAGTATGATGTAGAAATTAAAGTAGAAAATGATGGTAGGTGTTTCCCTAAATCAGATAAATCAATTGATGTTACAAATGCTTTAAAAACATATTTATTAGATAATGGTGTTATATTATCTTTAAACTGTAATGTCATAAATGTTGAAAAGTATAAAAATAAGTTTATTACAGAGTATACAAAAAATAATAGGAAAGAAATAATTGAAAGTGATAGTCTAATAATAGCTACAGGAGGAAAATCTTATCCTTCTACAGGCTCAACAGGAGATGGATATAAATTTGGGAAAAAATTTGGACACAATATTATATCAACTAAACCTTCTATTGTACCTATAAATATTAAAGAAAATTGGATAAAACAAAATAAAGGATTAAGTTTTAAAAATGTTAAAGTAGTTTTAAGTTCAGATGATAAAATAATTGATTATGAAATTGGAGATATTATTTTTACACACTTTGGAATTTCAGGACCTGCTATATTTAATATTACATCTAGAAACAATAGAAAAATAAATGCTAAGGATAGATTTAAATTAGATATAGATTTATTTCCAAGTTTAAATCTAAAAGAATTAGATGAAAAAATAATTGAATTATTGGGTTCTAATCCTAATAAAAATATAATTAATGTTTTATCAATTATATTAAAATATAATTTTGTTTTAGCAATATTAAATTTATTACAAATCAACATATCTTTAAAAGCATCTAATTTTACAAAAGAACATAGAAGAAAACTGATTAGGTTACTTAAATCAATAACCTTAAATATAGCTGATTTAAGGTCTATTGAAGAAGCTTATGTAACTTCTGGTGGGATAGATATTAATCAAATAAACCCATCTACTATGGAATCAAAAATTGTTGAAGATTTATTTTTTTGTGGAGAAGTTTTAGATGTAGATGCCTATACTGGAGGATTTAATTTGCAAATTAGTTACTCAACAGGATATCTTGCTGGGGACAATCAGTAATTTTAAATGTTGAGCATAAAGTTAAATTAATATATAATATATAGATAGAGGTGAACTTTTATGAGGGTTATAAGCATAAGAGGAGCAATTACTGTAGAAAAAAACACTTCTGAAAATATCTTAGATAACACAACAAAGTTGCTTGAGACAATAATAAAAAAAAATAATATTAAGAGTAAAGATATAATATCAGTGTTATTTACTGCTACAAGTGATATAGATTCTGCTTATCCTGCAAAGGCAGCTAGACAGATGGGATTACTTGATTGTAGTTTATTATGTTTTCAAGAAATGTATGTTAAGGATAGCTTGAGTAGATGCATAAGAGTATTATTAATGTTAAATTCTAACAAAAGTCAAACTGAAGTTAATCATATATATTTAAAGGAAGCAAAAGTGTTAAGAAAAAATATTTAAAGTGTTTGTATGAAAGGAAGAAAAAAATTGAATAATTTAGTAATAGCAATAGATGGCCCTTCAGGAGCTGGTAAAAGTACTATTGCAAAATTAATAGCAAAAAAATTAAATATTGTTTACATTGATACAGGTGCTATGTATAGGGCACTAACTTATAAGTTACTAATGAATAAAATAGACTTTTCAGATTTGTCAAAAATAAAAAAGGTATTGAGGCAAACCCATATAGATTTTAAAAATAATCATATATATTTAGATGAGACAATAGTTGATGATGAAATTAGAACAAATATTATTAACAAAAATGTATCTAATGTTGCTAAAATAAAAGATGTACGATTAAAATTAGTAGAAATTCAGAGGGAAATTGCAAAAAATAAAAGTGTTATCATGGATGGTAGAGATATAGCTAGTCATGTGCTACCTAATGCAGATTTTAAATTTTATTTAAGTGCTACTCCTGAAGAAAGAGGAAAAAGAAGATATAAGGAATTAACTAAAAACAATAATAATATATCTTTAGAAGATGTTATAAAAGATATGAAAGAAAGAGATAAAATTGACAGTACTAGGGAAATTTCTCCTCTGATAAAAACAGAGGATGCTGTGGAAATAGATACTACAAATAAATCAATTGATGAAGTAGTAGATTTTATTATTAGTTATGTAAAGAGGAGATAATATGAATTTTTATCATTTTTTTAAAAATATTACAGGTGCTATATTAAAAATTTTTTATAGAATAAATTATCATGGAAAAGAAAATATAATTAAAAATTCAAAAATTATAGTTTGTTCAAATCATACAAATTATTTTGATCCTATAATTTTAGCTAAAGCTTTCGATGAAAGGCAACTTCATTTTATGGCAAAAAAAGGACTTTTTAAATATAAACTTATAGGAGCATTTATAAAAAAACTAGGCACTTTTCCAGTTGATAGAGAGGGTTCAGATCTAAGTGCAATAAAAAAAGCTTTAAAAATACTAAAAGAAGATAAAGCATTAGGTATATTTCCAGAAGGTACTAGAGTTATTAATGATAAAAAATCAGAGGCTAAACCTGGGGTTGCCATGATAGCAGTAAAATCTAAATCACCAGTAATCCCTGTATATATTGATACAAACTATAAAATTTTCACTAAAATAAATGTATATATAGGACAACCTATAGATTTATCTATTTATAAAAAGCAAAAAAATACTATTGAGGATTATAAAATTTTAAGTGATAAAATTTTAAAAAAAATATATAGTTTAAAAGATGAATTTAGGGAGGGTGAAAATTGAAAGTAATTCTTGCTAAGAACTCTGGATTTTGTTTTGGAGTAGAAAGGGCTATGGATAGTACATTAGACGCAATAAATATTAAAAAGAATGTAAGTTCTTTAGGACCTTTAATTCACAACAAACAAGTTACAGATGATCTTAAGAAAAAAGGATTAAATACTATTAGTGATATAGACACTATAAATAATGGTACTATTATAATTAGATCTCATGGTATCTCTAAAGATATTCATGAAAAACTTAGTTCAAGAAATATAGAAATTCTAGATCTTACTTGTCCTTTTGTAAGAAAGATTCAAAAGAAAGTACAGAAATTTTATAATAAAGGATATAATATAATTATAATTGGTGACCCGAATCATCCTGAAGTTATTGGTATAAATGGATGGTGTGAAAATAGTGCTGATATATTTAACTCCAAAGATGATATTGATAATAGTAAGAAATATGATAAAATATGTATTGTGGCACAAACTACTATGAATTATGAAAAGTTTAAATTATTATCAGATATTGTTAGTAAAAATGCAGAAGAAGTTTTAATATATAATACTATTTGCAACGCTACTAAACTAAGACAAACTTCTTGTAGGGAAGTTGCAAGTGATGTAGATGCTATGATAGTTATTGGTGGATATCATAGTTCTAACACTCAGAAATTAGTAGAAATAAGCAAAGAAATATGTAAGGATACTTATCATATAGAAACTGTTGATGATTTAAATTTAGAGAAATTAAAAAAATATAATGTAGTTGGAATTACAGCTGGTGCATCTACACCTGACTGGATAATTAAGGAGGTTGTAAATAGAGTGAGTAATATTGATAATGAAATGAACAAAATGATGGAAGAGATTGAAAAAACTTTAGTAGACTTTAAAAAAGGTGATATTGTAGAAGGGAATATTATCTCAATAAATAAAGATGAGTTAATGGTTAATATAGGTTATAAGTCAGATGGTATAATTAAAAGAAATGAAGTATCTAATGATAATAATATAGATTTAGAAAAAGAGTTTAACTTAGGAGATGAAATTGAAGTTTATATTTTAAAACTTGATGATGGAGAAGGCAATGTTTTACTATCTAAAAAGAGAGTTGAAGATATAAAAGGTTGGGAAGAACTATTAGATATATTTGAAAGTGAAGAATTAGTAAAAGGTAAGATTGTAGAAGTTGTAAAGGGTGGAGTTATAGTATTAGTAAAAGGTATAAGAGGATTTATACCAGCTTCTCATATGTCAACAAATTATGTTGAAGATTTAAATGCATATTTAGGTAAAGAATTATCACTAAAAATCATTGAATTTAATAAGTCTAAAAAGAAATTAGTTTTATCTAGAAAAAATGTAGAACTTAAAGAAATACAAGAAGAAAAAGAAGAACTATGGAATAGCATAGAGAAAGATATGAAAATTGAAGGTGAAGTAAAAAGACTTACTAACTTTGGTGCTTTTGTAGATATTGGAGGAGTTGATGGATTAGTCCATATATCTGAACTTTCTTGGGGGAGAACAAATCATCCTTCTGAAATTGTTAATGTAGGAGATAAAGTAGAAGTAGTTGTATTAGATTTTGATAAACCTAAAGAAAGAATTTCTTTAGGTTATAAACAAACTAAAGATCATCCGTGGAATAATATAAAAGAAAAATATAATATTGGCGATATTGTAGAAGGAAAAGTTGTTAAATTAGTTGACTTTGGTGCATTTGTAGAATTATTACCAGGTTTAGATGGATTAGTTCATATATCTGAAATTTCAGAAGAGCATATTGCAAAACCTTCAGAAAAACTTTCAAAAGGTGAAGTTGTTAAAGTGAAAATTTTAGATATTGATGAAGAAAATAATAGATTGAGTTTAAGCATAAAAGAAACTCAAGAGAAAGAAGAAATTAGTTATCAAACTGAAGATAGTGAATTAAGTATTGGAGATATGGTAAATAAAGATAATTAATATTCATCTTAACAAGGAAGGCAAACCTTCCTTGTTTTACTATATCAAATAATAAGGAGAAATATATGGATAACTACGAAAAGTTTAAAAATGAAATTTATAATTTAATAAATATAGATTTATCAAGTTATAAGGAAAAACAAATGAAAAGAAGAATATTATCTTTAATATCTAGAAATAAATTTTCTGGTTTTGAAGATTATATTAAAGGATTAAAAGAAGATAAAAATTTATTAAATGAATTTTTAAATTATTTGACTATAAATGTATCAGAATTTTATAGAAATAAAGAACAATGGAATATTTTAGAAAATCAAATTATTCCTGATTTGTTAAAACAGAAGAAAAAGATAAAGGTATGGAGTAGTGCATGTTCTACAGGGGAAGAACCTTATTCAATAGTTATGTTATTATCTAAATTTATAAACATTGATGACATTTCAATATTAGCTACGGATATTGATAACTCAGCAATAAATAAAGCCAAAATAGGAATTTATTCAGAAAAGAGTTTAAAAGAATTACCTAATGAGTTTAAAACTAAGTATTTTGAAAAAATTCAAAATACATATAAAATTAAAGATGAAATAAAAAACAAAGTTCAATTTCAAAATATAAATCTTTTAAAAGACGAATACCCTAAAAATTGTGATCTGATATTTTGTAGAAATGTTATGATCTATTTTACTGAAGAAGCAAAATCAATAATGTACAATAAGTTTTATAATGCACTTTCAGATAATGGGATATTATTTGTTGGTAGTACAGAACAAATAATATATTCTCATAAATATAATTTAGAGTCTGTAAAAACTTTTTTCTATAGAAAGAAATCATAATAATGGAATAATATAAAACTAAATAGGAGGAATATAATGGATACAATAGAATTTTTAAAAGAATTATCTAATTATAATAGTGTCTCTGGTTATGAACAAAATTTATCAAAATATATTCATAATGTTTTTCAAAAGTATACAGATGATATAACTTATGATAAGCTGGGCAGTTTAATAGCCATAAAAAAGGGCGAAAAAAATTATCAAAATATTAAAATAATGCTTGCAGCACATATAGATGAGATAGGATTAATGGTAAATGGAATAGAAGAGAATGGATCTATTAAATTTACTTCCGTAGGGGGTGTTGATCCAAGAACTCTAGTTGCTCAAGAAGTTATTATTCATTCTGAAAAAGAGATATATGGTGTTATAGGAATATTACCACCTCATTTACAAGATTCTGATTCTAAAGATAATGCTTTTAAAATGGAGGATTTATATATTGATATAGGTTACGATGAAATAAAATCTAAGGAATTAATATCTATTGGTGATATAATTACTATTAAAAGAGATTTTAAAGTATTAGAATCCAATACTGTTACAAGTAAATCATTAGATGATAAAGCAGGAGTAGCTACATTATTAGAATGTGTTAAAGAATTAAAAAAGCTCAAACATCAAGCAGATGTATATAATGTTTTTACAGTACAAGAAGAAGTTGGGACAAGAGGTGCAATAACAAGTACATATAAAATAGATCCTGATATTGGAATTGCAATTGATGTAGGTTTTGGTAAAACTCCAGAGTTAGAAGATTCTGATTCAATTAAGATGGGGAAGGGCCCTGCTATTACACTTGGGGGAAATATTCATCCACAACTTAGAAGAAAACTGATTGAAATAGCTGAAAAATATAATATTCCCTATCAAACAGAATTAGATCCTGGACCAACAGGTACTGATGGAAGAAGTATGCAAATATCTAGAGCTGGGATACCTACTTTAGTTATATCTATACCTTTAAGATATATGCATACTTCAGTTGAAACAATTAATATAGATGACATAAAAAATACTGCTAAACTTATAGCTAGATTTATATCTGAAATTGATAGTAACAACCTGGAGGGATATTTATGCTATTAAAAAATCTTACAGAAGCTAGTGGAGTTTCTGGTAATGAAAAAGAAGTGAGAGATATTATTATAAATGAGATAAAAAATTATGTTGATAATTATAAAGTAGATAAAATAGGAAATATAATTGCTTATAAAAAGGGGCAAAAAAATAACAATACAAAAATATTGATAACGGCACATATGGATGAAGTAGGTTTAATAGTTTCTGATATTGATGATATGGGATTAATTAAATTTATGACCGTAGGTGGAATTGATAAGAGGGTACTTGTTTCGAAAAGAGTAAAAATAGGAAAAAATAAAATTCTAGGAGTTATAGGTGCAAAACCTATTCATCTTCAAAAACCTAGTGATCGTGAGAAAGCTTTAGATTTAAAACAATTATATATAGACATTGGAACATATACAAAAGGTGAAACAGAAAAAAAGGTTAATATAGGAGATTATATTGTATTTGATAGTAACTATATAGAATTTGGAGATGATTTGATAAAATCCAAAGCTTTAGACAATAGAGTAGGTTGTGCTTTATTAATTGAATTATTGAAATCAGATATCCCATATGACTTACATGTAGCATTTACTGTTATGGAAGAAGTAGGACTTCGTGGTGCAGGACCTGCTGCATATAAAATACAACCTGATATATCAATAATATTAGAAGGTACCACATGTGCTGATTTAGAGGATATTGATGACCATAAAAAAGCTACAATATTAGGTAAAGGAGCGGCAATATCATTAATGGATAGAACAACTTATTATGATAAAAATTTAATAGATATACTTGTGAGTATTGCTGAAGAAAATAATATTCCTTATCAGTTTAGAAAAACAAGTGTAGGAGGAAACGATTCAGGTAGTATTCATTTATCAAGAGAGGGAGTAAAAACAGCAACTTTATCTGTACCATGTAGAAATATTCATTCTCCAATTAGTGTAATGAGTAAAAAAGACTATAAATCTACTAAAATATTATTAAATAAATTTATAGAAAAAATATTAGAAGGAGAGAATAATTAATGGAATTTAATAGTGGTTTATTAAGAAAACTTGTAGATTCATTTTCACCATCAGGCAATGAAAATAATGTAAGAAAACTAATTATAGAAGAAATTGAGGATTATGTAGATGAAATAAAGATTGATAATTTAGGAAATCTTATAGCTAGAAAAAAAGGAAATGGTAAGAAAGTAATGATTGCTGGACATATGGACCAAATTGGACTTATGATTATAGATATAGATGATAAAGGTTTTTTAAGATTTACAAATATTGGAGGAATTTCTCCTCTTTTAAGTATAAATCAAAGAGTTATATTTGAAAATGGTATTGTAGGGGTAATATCAAGCGAAGATATAGATGATAAAAATAAATTGAAATTAGATAATTTATATATAGATATTGGAGCTAAAGATAAAAAAGATGCAGAGGGGAAAATTGCAATTGGAGATACTTGTGTATATTTAAATAGCTTTTATGAAGATAAGGATAGGGTTATTTCTAGATGTCTTGATGACAGAGTTGGTTGTTTTGTAATGATTGAGACTTTGAAAAAAATGGAGAATGTAGATAATGATCTTTATTTTGTCTTTACTGTTCAAGAAGAGTTAGGTATAAGAGGTGCTAAAACATCTGCTTATAAAATAGATCCAGATATAGGTATAGCTATTGATGTTACTCCAGCAGGAGGCACTCCTAAGTCTAAAAGATTGTCAGTAACTTTAGGTAAAGGGACAGCTATAAAAATCATGGATAAGTCTGTAATAGTACATCCTAAATTAAAAGATATATTAATTGATATGGCTGAAAAAAACAATATAGAATATCAAAAAGAAGTTTTAGAGTATGGTGGAACAGATTCAGGGAGTATACATTTAAGTAGATCAGGTGTTCCTTCAGGTGTAATATCTATTCCTACTAGATATATTCATTCTTCAAATGAAACAGTATATAAAAAAGATGTCATAAGTTCTATTGAGTTACTTAAGTCAATATTGAATCATGAATTCAAAATATAAATGAGCTGTATACAGCTCATTTATATTAATGGAGGAGTTTTATGATTATATTAAATGAAATAAAATTAGATAAGGGTAAGAAAGAACCTTTATACAAACAATTGTATAAAGGGATAAAAGATCTAATTATTGATGATAAAATAGAGGTTAATACTAAATTACCTTCTATTAGAGAAACTTGTAAAATATTTAATGTAAACAGTTCTACTGTTGTAAGTGCATATAATTTGTTGGAAAAAGAAGGATATGTATATAAAAAAACTGGTAGTGGAACTTATATAAAAAATATTGATGTAGATAAGACTTCAGATAATAGAAAAAATTTAGATATTATTTATGATTTTCAAAATTTAACAGCTGATTCAAAATTATTTCCTGTATCAGAATTTAAAGAGTTAATGAATATAGTTATAGATAGAGATGGTGGCAGTGCCTTTGACTATCATCAAAGTATAGGATATTTACCTCTTAGAAAAGTGATTAAAAGTCATTTAGAAGAAAAAAATATTTTCACACCTTTAGAATCTATTCAAATAATATCTGGAACTCAGCAAGGTATAGATATATTAAGTAAAACAATATTAGATTATGGTGACATTGTAATTACAGAATCTCCTACTTATTCTGGTGCTTTGTATTCATTTAAATCAAGATCTACTAAGATTGTTGAAATACCCGTTGATAGAGATGGCATAGACATTACTATATTAGAACATAAAATTAAAAATTTCAAACCTCGTGTAATATATACAATGCCAAACTTTCAAAATCCTACTGGATTTTCTTATTCTTTAAATACGATGAAAAAAATATTGGAATTAGCTGAAAAGTATAATACATATATTATAGAAGATGATTATATAAGTGATATTAATTTTAATAATAAAAAAGTAAGATTACTTAAATCTTTAGATGAAAATAATAGAGTCATCTACTTAAAAAGCTTTTCAAAAACTTTTATGCCAGGAATTAGATTAGGTTTTGCTGTTTTACCTATAAAACTTAGTCAAAACTTTTTATTAGGAAAACATTTCTCTGATATATCTACTTCAGGTTTTATTCAAAGAATATTTGAATTATATTTAAAGGAAAAAAAGTGGGATAACCATATAAAAAAATTATCTAGTATATATAAAATGAAATATGATTTAACAAAAAAATATATTAAAAAATATATACCAATAGATTTAAGATACTATAGACCAGATGGAGGTCTTAATTTCTGGTTTGCACTTCCTGATGGATATTCTTCTAAAAAGTTAGAAATTTATTTAAAGGAAAAAGGTATTTTGATATCTTCTGGATCAAGATTTTATTCTAGCAATAATGATACAGAATATTTTAGAATAAATATATCATCAATAGAAATAAAAGAAATTGAAAAATCTATTATATTATTATTTAAATATATTAATAAATTTATTAAAAATCAAAATAATAAGACTCTTATACATCCAATTAATTATTTTGATTTTTGATATTTTTCTTTTGCTATATATATTAATATATCTTTGTTTTGAATTATGGTGTTTTTTTCAGGATTTAAATTTGTATGTCCTTCTCTATAAATTCCTATTAAAGTGATATTATTTTTAAGTAATTCTAAACAAATATTAATATATTCTTTATTAATATAATATTTAGGAGCTGGCATTTCATATAATTCAGATCCATAAGAATTTGTTATAAGCTCCTTAATTGCTTTATTTACTGTTCTATACAATATACTTCTTACTAATACTTTACTTTCTATTTGATTACTTACAATAATATCATTTACATTTACCCTTAAAAAATGATTTGAGTTTTCTGGATTTACTACTTCAGATATTAAGTATATATTATTATTAGTTTTTTCTATTGCTAAACATGTAAATACAGATTTTGCATCCATCATTTCTAAACTATCTAATTTTCTATCAGCTAATACTATTGCTGTTTTAGCATAAGATATATTAGCTCTTTTTAAAACATTGTCATTCCAAGGATTGCCTTTTATATATGATATATTTTTTTTATTATAAGGATTTTGATCTATATTATCGATTAAAACTATATTTATATCTTTATTTTCATTAATTAATTCTTCTATAATAGATTTTGATCTATAATTCCATCCAATTATAATTATATGATTTTTAAAATTTACATCCATTAATCCCATCCCTTTTTTAAAGTTTTTTTCTACAAATATTGATGCAAATGAAGCGGTTATAAATCCAAAGATTCCTATACCAATTAACATTAAAATTATTGCTATTATTCTTCCTAAAAAAGTTATTGGAAATATATCTCCATATCCTACAGTAGTACTAGTTACAAAACCCCACCAAATAGCATCTCCTAAATTATTTATTTTAGAATTATTTTCTGATTCAACAATATAAAAAATTAACGATAAACTCAATATAAATATAATTACTATAATTAATGATTTGTAAAGCTTAGCATTTTTCATTAGAATATGTAATTTTTTAATAAAAAAAATAAGCCATCAACCTTTCTTTACATTATTTTCTATAGGATTTAGAAATATTTACTTTATATAAGAATTTAAAGCAAATATAGAATTATTGTATTACTATATTTACTTTAATCTTACAAAGAATAATATAGAAGGAGGGATAAGATGTATTCTTATAACATTTTAAAAAAAGAACTATGTAATTTTTTAAATGAAAATGAAAAAGACATTATAAGAAAAGATATTTATGAATTTAATAAATTAATAAATATTATTGATTATCTTCCACCACTATATCTTGAAAAAAACAAGTATTTTAATGTTTTATTTAAAGAAAAAAACATTTTTAAATTACTATATTTAGTTTGCACAGAGTATTTAAAAAATATAAATAAAACTTATAAAGAAGATGATGAATTATTTAATTTAAGTGTAAAATTAATAATTAAATTTTATGATGTTTTTAAGCCAATAAATTTAAATGATAAATATATAGCTATATATCCTAAATTTTCAATAAAAAAATATATTATTCAAGTTAAAGAATCAGAAGACTCTAGTTTTTCTTATATATCAGAAAAAACATTAGAAAAATTAATAAGTTTAATTATAAAATTTAGTAAATTTGAGTTAAGTAATATAGATAAAAGAAAATTTGGAGAAATAAATTTACCAAGTTTAGTTTTAGCAAATATTAAGTTATATGAAAAAGGAATCTTAAAGATTTATCAAAATGAAGATAGAAAAATAGAGTTTTATTTAACTAGAACAAATACAAATAAAACTAATTTAAGAATAATAAAAGATGATGAGTATATAATGTATAAAATAATTGAAATATTATGCAAAAATAATTATGGTTCTTTTACAACATATGATTTTATGAAATAGAATAATTATTCTATTTCATTTTTTTTGCAACATTTATCTGATTATTATGCATTATTTAAGGGTATTATTAATATAATAATATAAATATGAATTTTAAATAATATTACATTGCATAATTCTGAATTATCATTGACATTAAATTCAAAATTTAGTATAATTAAAATAAGGAGGAGTAAAGATGAACGAAAATATTATCAAAACTAATAAAAGAGAGCAAATAAGTAGACTTAAAAAGTGTGGAGCTATAACATGTATACAGAATATTGATGGATATTGTAATACTGATAAATGTGAGATGTATGAAAGAATGTTAAAACAAGAGTATTAAGCATAAAGAAAGAGGAAGAAATTCTTCCTCTAATGGTTAACACCTATAAGGTGTTATTTTTTTTATATTTTTCTAAACCTACTTTTAATATATTCATTGATTTTTTTAGTGAATCTTCGTTTAATACATATGATATTCTTACTTCATCTGTACCAAGACCAGGAGTAGCATAGAAACCCTCTGCAGGTGCTAACATTATAGTTTCACCATCTATATCAAAATCTGTTAGCAACCATTTCACAAAATGTTCTGCATCATCTACTGGTAATTTTGCTATAACATAGAAAGCTCCATGAGGTTTTTCACATATAACACCCTTAATATTTTTAAGTTCGTTATAAACTATGTCTCTTCTTTTTTTGTATTCTTCTACCACATCATCAAGATATTCTTTACTTACTTTTATAAGTTCAGTTGCTCCGATTTGTTCTAATGTAGGTACACAAAGTCTTCCTTGGCAAAGCTTTAATATTTGCTTAATTAAATCTTTGTTTTTACAAGCGATCATTCCAATTCTTGCTCCGCAAGCACTATATCTCTTTGATATACTATCTGTTAATATCACTCTATCTTTTATATCTTCAAAGGAAGCAAAACTCTTATATTCAAATCCATCATAAATAAATTCTCTATATACTTCATCAGATATAATATATAAATCGTTTTCCTTAGCTATGTCTCTTAATGCATTCATTTCATCCTTAGTATAAACTGCACCTGTAGGGTTGCCAGGATTTGATAATAAAATTGCTTTTGTCTTTTTAGTGACTAAACTTTGGATAAAATCTTTTGAAGGTAATTTAAAGCCGTTTTCAGCCTTGGTAGTAATTGGGACTACTTTTACCCCTGCTGCACTGCTAAATCCATTATAGTTAGTATAAAATGGTTCAGGGACAAGAATTTCATCGTTAGTATCTGTTACTGCTAATAAAGAAAATAAGATTGCTTCACTTCCACCATTAGTAATTAAAATTTCATCTTTTTCAAATTCTAGATTATAAGTTTTATAATATTTAATAAAACTTTCTATAAGTTGGGGTAATCCTTCAGAGAAAGAATAGGATAAAACTTCTTCATCATATTCTTTTATTGAGTTCATAAATTCTTGAGGTGTTTTTATGTCTGGTTGTCCTATGTTAAGGTGATAAACTTTCTTACCATCTTTCTTTGCCTTTTCTGCTATTGGTACTAACTTTCTTATAGGTGATTCTTGCATTTGATCAATTCTTTTAGAGAATTCCATTTATATTCCTCCCATATTATGTATTTAAATATATAAGTTAATGATAACATAAAATATATTAAAAATATATATATATTTATCACTATTAATAACAAATTTTACAATAAGCATACACCTGATTTTGTGATACTAAATGTGAATTAAATTATATATTAAATTAAAGGATTTTATACTTTTTTATAGAAGTCTATAGTGATATATTAGTTAAATATTATAACGTAAAACTTTTTTTAATTTTATGGGGGTTGAAATGAAAGTTGATTTTAGAAATTTCGATAATTCTTATTATGATAAGGTCTATGATTTTTTGGTTGAATTATCCAAATATGATCGTAAACATATAAATTGGAATTGGGCAAGATTGGAGTGGATGTTTTTTCATCCTGACTTTAATAGAGACTTAATAGATAAAATTGGATTATGGTTTTGTAATGATAAATTAGTAGGTATTGCAACCTATGACCACTATTTTGGTGAAGCATTTTTTGCGACTAAACTAGGATTTGAAGAATTAGAAAAAGATATATTAGAATATTCCCTTGCTACTTTTAGTGATAAAAATGGTCTCGGTATTGCAGTGAATGATGCGGATACGAGTACTATAGATTTATTAGTCAGCTATGAATTTATAAAGAAGTCTCAGACTGAAAACATACTAGAACTTACACTAGAGAATGTTAACTTTGATTATATAACTCCTAAAGACATAGCATTAAAAAATCTTGATATAAAGAAGGATTTATATAAACATCATAATGTGTTGTGGAAGGGATTTAACCATGAAGGACATCTTCCCGTTGATGAAGCTACTATAAATAGACAAAAAATAATGCTGTCAGCATCGAATTTGAATCCATTCCTACATATTGTTGCAGAAAATACAGCTGGGGAATATGTTGCATACTGTGGCTTATGGTATAATCAGAAAACTGATTATGCTTATGTTGAACCTGTATGTACAATTCCAGAGTATCGACATAAGGAGGTTGGTAAAATGGTGGTTCTAGAAGCCTTAAAAAGAAGTTTCTCCTTAGGTGCTAGAAAAGCATACGTTATTTCTGATAGTTATTTTTATAAGTCCTTAGGTTTTCTTAAGCATTCACATTATACTTTTTATTGGCATAATATTTAACATTTCAATATCCTTAAGTAAACTTGTGTTTAGTAATATAACAAATTTATTTTAAAAGAGGTATTCTTTCATCCATATTCAGATCAAAATTTCCATAAGGATTAATATGATTATAAATTAATGAAGTAAGAATCTCAAATATTAGAATTCCAAATTGCTACTATATTCAATGCTTTGTGTATTCTAATTCTCATTATAGATATTATCATAAATAATAATAAAAAAGTTAAAAAATATAAAACAAATTCATAAAAATAAATAAAAAGGAATTTTAGAATATAATTTATTATATAATGAATTGAAAAATACGAACCTAAAAAGAAAAGACAATAGGATAAACTGAATTATAATACATAGGTATCTACTTAAGTATGTGCTTTTTTATATCTTAGACAAACAAAAGCACATAACAATGATTCTTTTTAAAAAAATTACTATATATAAAATTCTAACTTTTATTATGACTTTATTTTTTTATAATTAAAATAGCTTGTATAATAAAGGATATTACTGCTATAATACATAATAAATCAGTAAGCCAATTTAAATTTTCATTTAATCTAAAGTAATATCCAATAATAGCAAATATAATTCCCATAAACAATAATACAGAATCATTTATAGAGTTCATAGATATATATAAACAAATTGACCAGGACAATCAGTCCTGGTCTTTTAATATGTCAATTGATTTTATTTTTTATTTTATGATATAGGTATATGATCTCATCTAGTTCTTGACTTATATCTATTATTTCTGTTGTAATTATAAAATCATTTTTATGTAGTAGTTTATGCATTTGTTTTTTTAATGCTGCCATTTTCTCTTCAACATCTTCTACTTTCCCCATAAAACCACACTCTCATATTTTTTATTTTCCCCACTTTTATTATTATAATATAAAATCTAATTATAAACAATATAAATCAAATTATTAAATATTATGACTTAAATGTCATAAAAAGTCTGTAATTGTCATACGATTTATAAAGGAATTTTTTATACTTTGTAGAATAACTAATTTAAACATAGTAAGGATCTTACTAGGAGGTTTTAATATGGAGGATGCCACAAATGACTTAGTAGAATTATCAAAAGATTTCATTAAATTTGCAGAAAAACTTTATGAAGATGAAAAGATAGATAAAGAAACTTATATAGAAATTACAAGGAAAAAGAAAGGCTTTTTAAGGTTTATTGAAAAAGACAAAATATGTAAGTGATATAATGAGCAATTATTATAAGGCTAGGGAGAAATCTCTAGCCTTATTTTTTTATGTAATATTACATGACAAAAGCAGTACAGTTCAAAGTATCCTATAGGTTTTTTGTAGAATGTTGGTAACTTTACTTTATTTATTACTCATTATCTAACAAAATATCTAACATTTTACTTGTGTTATTCATAAATCTTTTCGTAACTTGGTAGTGTTCAGTATCCTCATATTCTACTTGCTTAAATCCATCATCAAAACTATAAATTTTTGAATTTGGATAAGACATAATTATTGGTGAATGGGTAGCTATTATGAATTGTGAATCTTTATTAACAAGTTCATGTATTCTACTGATTAGAGCCATTTGCCTTGTTGGTGATAAAGCAGCCTCAGGTTCATCAAAAATATATACTCCATTTCCACCTAATCTATTTAATAATACAGCCATAAAAGATTCACCATGTGATTGATTATGTAAAGATATGCCACCATAAGAATCGATAATTCTTGGTCCCATACCACTTTGGTCTAACTCTTGAATATTGGAAGCGACATTATAAAAACTTTCTGATCTTAAGAAAAAACCATCTTTAGGCTTTATTGCACCTTTAACTAATTTTATATACTCATATAAGTTTGAATGTGTTTGTGCTGTTGAAAAATTAAAATTCTTTGTACCACCTTCAGGATTGAATCCATATGCAACTGCAATTGCTTCTAATAAAGTTGACTTTCCACTACCATTCTCTCCAATTAAGAAAGTGACATTTGGATGTAATTCAATGTTATCTAAACATCGTACAGAATTAAGTGAAAATGGATAAATATCAAAACTTTCGACATTATCTCTTTTTAGTATAATTTTTCTTATATATTGTTGAAAAGTATCTTCAATCATTTTAATACCTCCTCAGAAGTATATTGAAAATGTTTTACTTTATTTATTATATAATGATTATATATATATATTATCATATTGTAGAATTAAGTCATATTTTTTTATTATATATAATAAAAGGTTGTTATTACATCATTTTAAGGTTAGGTAGAAATCTCTAGCCTTAAAATTTGTTATGTAGTAAAATGTAGGATAGTGATATATTACTTGGTAGGTAATGGAGATTTGTATTATTTATACTACAGTAAATGTTCTATAAATTTGAAGGAAGATTGTGGTAAGATAAAAATATAGCTACAAATAAAATCAAAAGGAGAATATAAATGAAAAATAAAAAATGTGCACTTTTTATAGTTATAGCATTGTCAATAATGACATTAATAGCATGTAGAGGGGATAATGAAGAAAATAAAAACTCTACAAGTGACATAAATCAAAATCATCAAGTTGAAGACAATATAAAAAATACAGTAAAAAAAGTAAAAGGAAGAAGAAAAAAGTTTATAGAAAGATTAGATAATATTCAGGAAGAACTGAATTCATTACCAGAAAAGAAGGATTCAGACAAAGGTTCAACAAATGCTATGAAAAATTATTATGGGAAAGCATATGAAATGTACGATGAAGAATTAAATGATATATATGCTTTATTAAAACAAGAATTATCACGAGAGGTAATGGAAAACTTAAAAGCTGAACAACTTAAGTGGATTAAAGAAAAAGAAGAAAAAGCAAATAAAGAAATGGAAAAATATGAAGGTGGTACATTTGAACTTGTTTCGAATTATGTATATTTGTATGAATCAACTAAAGAAAGGTGTTATGAATTAGTAAATCAGTATATGACAGACTAAGAAACAGAAATAAATATATTAACTTGATTATTTTCATACTTAGTATTGTATCGTTTTTAATGTCATTGAAACTATTTTGGAATCTGGGAATATATGTAGATGAATGTGGAACATCACCAGACATAGTATATGGTGGAGAATTTTAGCTGAATATGGCTTGGTTAAGATTTTTTATATTAAGAATTTTATCTATAATTTGTGGAATTAAAGTATTTATTAGTGAAAATAACTTAGGAAAAAATATAAGATTAACTCAAAAAGAAGTGTTAAAAGTTTAGTATAAAAATAGGGCCAAATAAGGCCCTTTAATTATGCTTTAAAAAGTTTCTATATTCATGAGAATCATTTAGCATTCTTTTAAACCCTGGACGGTCTAAGTTCTTTCCTGATACATCATAATCTTCATACACTACATAATCCCAACCACGAAGTTTGCAAAGTGAGATACCTAGATTTATTTGAATTTCACTTGGTTCTCCTTTATCTGTTGCTTTACTTTTACGTGCATATATCGCAGCGATAGTCATGTTAATCATTCCTTTAATAAACATATGCTTTGTTATATGGTAAAAATAAAAGCCTTAAAGCTAATATTTGTAATGACAAACTTTAATGTTGCATACCCTTGTGTGTATCTTAATTAAGCTATATATCATTATCTAATAATATTTCTTTACTCACAGACAACAAGGATAGTGATATTTATCATAGTCTTTACTGTCTATAAGTTTACCTCTCAATAGTTTATCATAATATTCTTAATTACATCACATACAGTAACTATATTATAACTTAAAATATTTAAAAAGTTACCTATAGACAAATAATTATATTTATTTGATTACTAATTTCAACATTTGTTTACATTTTATGCAATGTTACTACCAAATAAATATTAGATATGGTAAAATAAGTATAGAATTTAAAAATAGAAAATATATCCATAATTATATAGGGAATGTAAGGGGAGTTAGAATTATATTAAAGGCATGAAAACCTTTACAATGAATAAGAGAATAAATAATATAATAAAAACAAGTATTAGTGAAATAAAGTTCGTTAATATATAAATACTATAAAACTAATATGATATTTATAATATTGAGGATTTCTTGAATTATAAAAATAGATGCAAAATTAATAAATATTGTTTTCTGAATTATAGTTAACAAATATCATACAGGATAAAATACATATATTTAAATAAAGGATCTGGTAGATTTTTATAGAATTTTATAATGACGTGGTAGTAGAATTATGCGTCATAAACTTAATCTCTTGGAGGTGTATGAAATGTCTACTTTATTTGATGAAGAAGAAAGAAGTCCATTATCAGTATTAATATATACTATTTTCCTAATTTCACTTACAGCTTTAAATAATAATGCAAAAATAAGAATTATCCCTTATGCAGATATAGCCTTTAGGGTTATACATATAACTTTCAGCATCTATATAACATTAAAGGGCATAATGCTTATAAAAGGCACATTTAAAGAACCACAAAAAAGAACACTGATAGAGATAATGCAGATTGTATTTATAGGTTTTTTAATGATTCTAATGTTATTTGTGACAATTGAAGATATAATTCACACAGCATCGTATATTAATAAAGTTTTTAAGTTAGTATAAATAAGCTAGTTTAAAAAAAGTAAAATACATATTTAATTAAAGAGTTTGATATATTTTTATAGAATTTCATAATGACGTAGTAGTAAAAAATTACGAATAGAATGAGGAGTGATTAAATGAAAAATATTATAAAATGCCCTGTCTGTGGATGTGAAGAGATTGGCAAAGGGAATACTTATGGAGAAGGTTCGATGTTCCCCATAAAAAGTAGATTTAAGTCAGGTTCTGAAATTGTAGCAGATATATGTACAAAATGTGGTCATATCTTATCAATGAGAGTATCAAAGCCGGAGAAATTTAAGTAATAACATTTAGTTCACATCATTTATAAACTGAGTAGTATAATAAGGTGAAATTGAGTTTACTTAATAGGAAAGTATTTTAAAATTATTTAAAGGGATTTAGGGAGTGGTACCTGTGAAATTAAGAAAGAGAGATTATGTAATTTCTTATTTTTTAACTGTAGTTTTTTTGCAGCGATGTTAAATAGTCCTGTACAAATTCAAGAAATAATATTATTGGTCATTATGTCAATTGTTCCTGCATTAATACTAGGAACAATAACCAATTTTATATCATTACTAATTAAGGCTTTACAAATTTATATAAGAAAAAATTCTTGATATCTTGATATATGGTAAGTGATGAAGAATATTAACCTAAGAATAATGAGTTTATATTAATGAGCATTATAAGTAAAACACAATTATTTCGAATTATAATGAGAAATAGTTAATGAATATCAGTAGAAAAATATATTTTAAAAGGGGGATTTTAGTTGTATAATGTAGAGCCTAGGTCTGATATAAAGCTATTTTTTATATTAGCGATATTATTATTCCTGATATCTATTTTTAATGCTGTAATGAGAAAGTATTTAAAAGTAAAGAAAAGAAAACCATTCTCATGTAATTATGTGAATAAAAAACATAAGAAAATTGATTATATAATTATAATTAGCTTTATAATTATATTATTAATGACAATCTCTTATCAAAATAGAAATATTAATGGAGTGAGCTGGTATCTTGAAGTATGGTTTGTAATGCTTATGTTTTTAGTGACTTCTGAAACGTTCAGAGCATTTATGGAATGGAAATATGCAGAAAACTCGAAAGCATATATTTTAACTATTAGTCAATTAATCTTTTCTTTAGCGTTGTTAGGTATACTAATTATCAGTAATTTTTTTAATATTTAATCAGACATGTATTACATATAGTCTTGAGATATAATAAAATTGATTTTACTTAATATTAAAATGAGTAAAACTCAGATTTAATAATTGAAAATAAAAATAGTAAGGAGATTTGATATGGAAATATGGATTATTGCATTATTATTAATTATAATAGGAATATTAGTAGCTTCTCCTGATTCTTCAGAGCTTAAGATAAATCATATGAATAAAAAATTAAATAGAATAATGGATCATCTAGGAATAGAAGAGATAAATATAGATGAAGAATTAAAAGAACTCATAGCAGATGATAAAAGAATACCAGCTATAAAAAGACTTAGAGAAGAAACAGGAATGGGTCTTAAAGAAGCTAAAGAATATGTTGAAAATTTAGAAATGAATAATTAAATATGAATACTAAAATTAAAAATGTTATAAATATTATTTGTTTTGCAGGTGTTTTTGTCATTATGTCTGGACTGATAAGTTCAAGTGAAGATTTATTGGGCAGGATTGTTCTTGCTATATTACTTGTTTGGTCTGCGAATAACGTAGGTTTAATTATAAAAAGAACTTATTTAAATAAAAATTAATAACTTTATTGAATTTATCACAAGTACGATTAAGTAAAAGTTAAATATAATAAATTCTTTAAGGAGGAATAATTTATGAATAGTGTTGTAAAAAGAAAATTTTAGCATTTATCATTGTGGTGTTTTTCACTATATTTTTGGAAAATATACACGATTATTTTTTTGAAAGTAATTTAATTATATATGCACTAATTTTTATGATGATTGCTTCTATTACTTATGGATTGATTATTTATAAGAAATTATAAATAGTATTTTTTATTCTTCAATACAAATATTTAAATTTACTTAATATTGATTGAGACAAATCAACACATTTTTAAATTGGTAGACTATTGTATATTACAAAATATATATAGTGAGTTAAATAAAGTATCTTATACTTTTTTATAGAAGTTTATAAAGGTATAATAATAGAATTATATATCAGAAATATTATAGGAGGAGAATGTATTGAGAAAAAATACAATTATTAAATTTTTAATTATTTATTTTATAGCAAAGGTAATTGGTTTAATAACTGGTTTATCTTACGATGTATTTAATAAGGAGTTTAATTTTATAAAGTTAATAATGGACATAATGATATGGGTGATTGCTTATTTTGTAGTAGATTTAGCTTTTTCTAAATTATTTAAAAAGCAAACAGAGTAAATTAAACAATTGTAAACTAGATATATAGGAGGTGTATTTACTATGTATGAATATAAGGTTTTTAAATGTAATCTTGGTACTTTAACTCTTACTGAGGAGTTAGAGGATATTTTAAATGATTATGGAAAAGAAGGTTGGAGAATATCGAATATTATAAGCAACATAAAAGGAAGTGGGAATGTACTATTTTCTTCTGTAGATGGAAATCAAGTAACTATTATTCTTGAAAGAATAAATAAAGATTAATTAGTAATATTTATAAATTACATAGTATAATAACCTAAAATTGATATTATTTAATATTAAATATAATAAACTCATTTGAATCATAGTTAATAAGTATCATATATAGTAAAACATAGTAAAATACGGATATTAAATTAAAGGAAATTTAATACTTTATATACAAGTTTATAATGACGTTGTAGTAAAAAAATGCGAAACAATATTTTGCAATTAAGTTACTTAAGGAGGAGTTATTATGGGCATAAAAATGATGCATCATGTATGTATTCAAACGGAAAAATATAAAGAAACACTTGAATTTTATACTAAAATTTTAGGATTTGAATTAGTTACAGAAACTCCAAATTTTCATAAACGAGATTTTAATACATGGTTAAGATTAGGTACATTCATGATTGAATTACAAACTGCTAAGAAGGGAGATAAATTAAAAAATTGGAGTTCATTGAATGAAGGAATAGTCCATATGTGTTTCTTAGTGGATAATGTTCAAGAAGAATTTGATAGAATAAAAAAATTAGGATATGAAAACTTTAAGATTAAAAATGGAGAGATAGTATATAAAGTTGAAGATGGATATCTATTTAAAATTAAAGCACCAGAGGGTACAGAGATTGAAATAAGAGATTTACCGATATAGATATTCAAATTAATATTTATCCTATTGATTACGACGCATCATTTATAAACTGCGTAGTATTATAACGTAAAATTGAGTTTACTTAATATTCATTGAGTAAAGCTTAATATGGATTATAATATTATTTTCTTATGCTCTTCCCATATGTGATATCCCCTCTGGTATATAAATGTCAAATTTTCAACATTACTTCAGTTGGTAATGTTCACTATCAAAATTACATTTATTTGTACTTTTTTATTTGGTCAGCTCATAATCTTTAATTTTGTGATAAATATGATACAATTATAATGAGTATAAAGTTATTAAAGGAGTGATTAATATGGATAATGAGGGTTGCATTAAATGTGGTAGTAAAAATGCTGCAACTAAAGAAATATCCACTACTGGATCTGGTCTTTCAAAAATTTTTGACCTACAAAACAATAAGTTTTTAGTAGTATATTGTAAAGAATGCGGATACTCAGAGTTATATAATAGAGAAACCTCTACTGCTTCAAATTTATTAGACCTATTTTTTGGAGGATAAGTAGACTTTTGTCAAATCTATAGGCACAAGTCCAAGTAAAATAGAGAGACTTATTTGTACATATAGATCTAAGTTTGTCTTAATAGAACAACTGACAAACTCAATATAATATAGAAATAAAAATAAGATGTAAAATTAAGAGTATTATAAATACATGTTTTAAAAGGAGGATAACTTATGATACTGAAACAATTTGATCAAAATAAAAAGGCTATTATAAATCCTGAGGATATAGTTGAAGCTATAGATGGGTTTCCAGAAATAGTTGTTTCTTGTTTTGAAAGATCAACTTTTTCACGGATGGTTGAAAGATACAAAGGTATTAAAATAGGGAGTTTATCTATAGCGAATTTGGAAGTTCTTATTTATAAAATTGAATACAAGGGTCTAAATATGGCTATTTTCAACTCCTATGTTGGTTCTCCTGGGTGTGTTGGCTTGTTAGAGGAATTACATGTTATGGGAATGAGAAAATTAATTTTGTTTGGTACATGTGGAATATTAAATCACGATATTGATGATGTTTCAATTATTATACCGGACCGAGCAGTTCGAGATGAAGGAACTAGTTATCATTATGTTTCAGCCTCCAATGAAATAGATGTTAATATAAACACATTAAATGCATTTGAGGAGTTTTTAACAAAAGAAAAAATATCTTATACAAAAGGAAAAGTATGGACTACAGATGCTATGTATAGAGAAACAAAAGATAAGATGAACCGGAGAAGGGATAATAGCTGTAGATATGGAGTGCTCAGCGGTTGCAGCATTGGCAAAATTTAGAGGTATTAAAGTATTACATTTTTTCTATGCAGCAGATCATTTAAGCGAAGAAAACTGGAATCGAAGATCTTTGTCAAATAGCAGTTCAATAGAGGCGAAAGATATTGTTGCCAATATAGCCTTGGAATTTTCTAAGCATATGTAATTTTTAAAAATTCCTGCGCCTTGAATAAAAAATAATCACAGATATATATAGTTTATCTGAGTTTGTCAAAAGTATCATTGTGACAAACTGAGAACTTTATAATGACGTAGTAGTAGATTTATACAAAGTAGTGATTATGTAATTCTGAGAAAAGCGTAGAATGTATAAAATACATAAGATAATAGTAAATTCAACTTTAGAAAATATACATTTAGTCAAATATAAAATTACTTGGACATTCAAGAACTTTATATATGGAAAAATAATTATAATGAATTTTATTATATAAAAAATTCTAACTAGAAAAATAATAAATAATTGTTTATGAAAGAAGGTTAAATAGTGAAAGGTCAAAAAATTAATATCATGCTAGTATTATTAGGAGTAATTATTATATTTTTAGAATTTAATCATTTTATGTTTGGTGGTATCTTGGGATGGTTACTAACGTCTTTAGGAGCGATATTAATAATTGTAGGAGTGTTTTATAAATCAAATAATTCTATAGGATTATTATTGGAAATGATTTTCGGATTATTATAGAGGGGATACATGGATATAAATGCAGTAAAAATAATAATTTTCATTCAATTTATTATCTGGGGTTTTATAGGTGTTACATTTTAATGTCATGACATAGCAGTAGAATTATGCGTCATAAACTTAATCACTTGGGGTGTATGAAATGGCTAGTTTATTTGATGAAGAAGAAAGAAGTCCATTATCAGTATTAATATATACTATTTTTCTAATTTCACTTATGGCTTTAAATAATAATGAAAAAATAGAAAATATTCCTTATGCATATATAAGTTTTAGGGTTATACATATACCTTTCAGCATCTATCTAACATTAAAGGGCATAATGCTTATAAAGGGTACGTTTAAAGAACCACAAAAAAGAACGCTGCTAGAGATAATGCAGATTGCATTTATAGTTTTTTTAATGATTCTAATGTTATTTGTGACAATTGAAAGTATAATTCATACAGCATCGTATATTAATAAAGTTTTTAAGTTAGTATAAATAAGCTAGTTTAAAGAAAGTAAAATATCATGACTCAAGTTTGATGATTTTAGAAAGTTTATATTTAATAGAATTGAATTTGCATCTAGGAGGGTGAATCTTATGTTTAAGAAAGATACAATAAAGAATTTTATAATTGGTTTTATAACTTATTTTGTATTATCAATTATTTTAGATTTATTTGGAGTAAATACTACAATTATTAAAAGCATAATTGTCATTATTATATTAATAATTTATTTTATAATACAATCACAGAAGAAAAATAATAAGTCGTGATTTTTATAAACTACGCATTATGCTGTAATCTGAGTTTTACTTAATATTAATTATAATAAATTGAAGGAGGTTAAGTAATTTGAAAAAAATGATTTTTGGTGCACTCTTATTTATAGGTGGAATGATAGGTATTTTAGCATCATTTATAGTAGCAGGACTTAACCCTGGTATTTATCATAAATTTCCTGGATTACTTGGTTCACTATTAGTTTCAAGAGCTATATTTCCACTTATATTTTTTTCTATAATGACATTAGTAGGAACTATAATATGTGCATATGAAGCATACTTTAGGAATTAATAAAGTAAAATTTATATATAACAAGCTCACTAATTTTTAAGATTACAGACTATGACATATAGAAAACTGTAGAGGAGGTACTAATTAATATGGTTATTATAGAAAATATAAACTCCTTAAAAAACTCAATTCAAGATAGCATTTTTTTAAAATTAATTATAATGATTTCAGCATTAATATATCCTACAATATTTGCATTAGGTTTTAATGGTATTATTAGTATAGAAATTTTAAATCCCATGCTTTTAATGTGGATAGGATTTTATAGCTCTATTATTTTAATTTATTTTGTTAGTATAAACCCAATAAACATATTATTAGTAATAATTAATGTATGTATTATTTTATTTTTAATGTTTATATCTATGATGGGAGGAAGTGGAGCTCCATGGGCCCTAATCATCAAAATGATTTTACCAATTATCCCATTCTCTTGGATAATCTCTTTGTTTTAGTAACTAAAATCAGTTGTTAAGTAACGAGATTATTGAATAAATCAGGGAGGTCAGACAAGGAATATGTTTAATAAAGAGAAAATGATATATCTATCAGATTTGTTATTTTATATCTTTTTAATTATAATTGTGAGTTTAAATAATAATGAGAGAATAAAAGATATTCCTTATGTATATATGGCTTTAAGATTAGTATTTACAGGGTTAAATGCCTATGTCATAATAAAGATTATAAAATTACTTAAGAATACATTTAAGGATTCTCAAAAAAAACCATTTATAAAATTTATTTATAGTATATGTGGTTTCTTTTTAATATTGCTAATGTTATTTTTATTTATTGAAAATGTAATTCATATAATATGATAGATAATATAATTTAAAAATACAATTTAAATATGTTGCTAAAATTTACTGAGGAAGAAATTCTGAAAAATATTTTTATACAGCCAATTGGAAATGTTCTCCATAATAAAAATAGTTAGAGGGTAAAATTTTATGACTGAATAAATAACTTTGCTTTTTGGATACATTATTATTATATTAAAACAAAGAAATATAAATCAATGTCACTTTTTGCAATAATATTATTAGTTATATTTTTCTTAATATCTAAAATAAAATTAAAATTTCATTTTAGATATTAAGAAAAATATATAAAATCGTAAAACATTTATCGGTAATATAACAGACATAAAAATAGAAATGAGATGATCTTAAATTGAAGGGGAAAATATATTATCGTAATTATTTTTTAATAGTTGCAATTTATATTTCAATAGCATTTATCATTAAATTTACTAATCTAACTAATGAAATTAGTGATCAAATTATTTTTGTGGTAATGATTTTAATTAGTTTAATCATGAATATATTCTCAATACTCACTTTTTTGATTTGGAGAAAAGAAATACCCAAAAAAGATAAGTATAATGTTTTAATTTTTATATTTATCACCTTAATTATACAATTTCAATTTTTTATGAAATACTAAAATAATTATAACAAACACATTTGAGTCATGATCAAGAAATATCAGATACAATAAATTATAGATATTTAATTAAAGGGAATTTAACACTTTATATAGAAGTTTATAATGATGTAGTAGTAAAAAAATGTGGCATCTATTATTTTAATAAATATTAGTAATTATTATGGGAGTGATAGAATGTTAATCTTAACATCAAATGGTTTATCATCAGAAAATTAAAAAATAAATTTAAAGAATATTGTAGTGGACTATCCAAAGCAGTTATTATTACAATTGCTTCTGATTATAAGGAAAAAGATAGACATATTTCAAAAGTAAGTAAAGAGTTGGAATCTATTGGATTGAATGTAGATTATTTTGATTTTGATTTTCAAAATCCAATAGAGTTATTAAAATATGATGTTGTTTTTTAAAATGGAGGCAATCCATTTTATTTATTAAAATCAATAAAAAAATCAAATTCGTTATCTATTATTGAAAAATTAATAGAAGATAATATTGTTATTGGCTGTAGTGCAGGTTCAATAGTTATGCAAAAAAATGGACTTAATTGCTAAGTACAGTCTTGAATTAAATGAGGGTGTTAATTTAAAAAAAATTTTAGGTTTAGGCTTTTGTTCAATAGAAGTATTACCACATTATAGCAGATACTTATCAAGATTTAATAAGTTTGAAGAGAAAGCTAAACTATATGAGATTGAAAATAATTGTGAAGTTATAAGGATTAATGATGGTCAAGTAGTTATAGTAGACTTTGGAAAACATTCTATAATTTAATTGTCTAAAATTAAAAAATAATGTAATAAATATTATTAAATATATTGGAGAGATATTAATGAAAATAGTTATTATAAAAATACTTATAATTCTAGGCCAGATATGAAAATTGTGACTAGATATTATAAAGGAAAATATTTTAGTAAGTATCTTGGAAATATAAAAACATATGGGGTATATAGATATGTATAAACTTCCTGATTGGATTGTTATTATATTAGCAATAATTTATGCATTGATACGTAGACTTTTATATGATAATTATGGCCATACAGAAATTTTTATGCGTACAGAACCTATAGTGATGTCAACACTTTCACTTTTATTAATTTGGATTACAGTTAAAGATTTGCAGAATAGTGTAAAAAAAGAAAATGAAACTCATAAGTTAGTGTTTAACTATATACTTCTAATTGTTCCTATATTATATTTACTGTCCATATTGGGAGAGTATCTAAATTTATTTTAATTTAATAATATTATGATTTAATTTTTAAACTTATAATATCTAATTTGTCTTAATATTCATTATGATAAACTAAAGTGTTTTTATAGTTGCTAATTATAAGAGTAAGTTATGAAGTTAATGGTGGGTAATATATTATTTATTAGGTAAAATCATGGAGTATGAAAGTTAATAATACTTTATTTAATAAGTAAACCTTAAAGATAATATTTTCATAATAAATAATAAAGTTGATTATCGGTTTATGATAACATAAAACTCAATAAAGGTTGGACAAAGCATCAATTACTATAAGGGGTATAGCATCAAGAGGCTTGGTATAAATAAGTATCTCTATAAATAATTTTACTTTTAAAAAGGAGGAAATAACTTGTTCAGAAAAAATCCGTGGTTATATGTATTATTTGGAATATATCCATTAAGTATTTTTGAATTGGGGTTATCTAAAATTAGTACTATTAAGCAAGTTCTTTTATTGCTTATCATTACTTCTATCCTAATTAGTGTTGGATACTATTTCAATTTTCTAAACATTTTTAAATCACTCATTGTTCTATTATTTGTAATAACTCCTTACGTTATTGGCAAGTTATATGGTAATGGAGTTTTTAATACTTAATACAATAGACTTGTTTACAGTGATAAATCTAATCTCAAATAATTCTACTTCTTTATATTGAATACCACAAAAATATAATCCGAAGAAACAATAAAAAAGTATTACTCAAGGAAATTTTAATTTTTTTAGAATTTTGAATAAAATAGAGTCCTTGAGATATATATTCATCATTAGTTCTAATTATTAGTCTATTCATTTTAGACCTTTCCATTATATACATTCTCTCTTCTAATTTAAATCTTTTATTAAATTTAGTTTTAAAATTTTTTATCTCTGATTTATCAATATTAAATATTACAAAAGTATTAAATTCATTATAATTATCATTAAAAGCATAATCAAATTTTTTAAGATCTATAAACAGGAGAATAAATAATATAGTGCTTAAAAAAAGTAAAATATAGTTAGAAAAAGAAGAAGTATCATAAAAATAATAATATAGTGAAAATAAAATTGAAGTTATTAGATTATGTATAGTACTTATTATTTTTATTAATTTCATAGATATAACTATATTATTATTTTTTATTCTTATAAGTCCAAACAATAGATAAATTACCCCCATTACTAATAGAAACAATTTCATAATTTTCCTCCCAATAGTTATTTATATTTTAAATTATATATTATATGTATTATTTTTGAAATAGTAATGTTATAAATTAAAGTAGTTTAATCAATAGGTTGATAATTTTGTGTTTAAATTCTTCTTATAGATAAAAATCATAAAAAAGTTCGTGTTTAAATATAAAAAGGAAGTAAAAAATATTTAAACTTATTGTTTATATTTATAAAGAGTTTAATATTTTTTATAATGTCAATAATTTTAGAAAAATATTAATGTTAAGGAAAAAAGACAATGGCTAAAAGTTGCTAACTACTGCTTTTTTTATTGCTTATTGTTATGATATAATATAGAATGAAAAAGTAAGGAGGAAATATCATGAATAATACTAATCAAAAAAAGTATCTTGTAGTAACTTGGGGATGTCAGATGAATGAACATGACTCAGAAAAAATAGAAGGAATTTTAGAATCATTAGGATATATTTCAACTTCTGATAAGGAAGAAGCTGATTTAATAATATATAATACATGTTTAGTAAGAGAAAATGCAGAATTAAAAGTTTATGGTAATTTAGGTGAATTAAAAAGAATAAAAAGAGAAAATCCAAACCTAATAATTGGCGTATGTGGATGTATGATGCAAAAAAAAGGTGTGAGAAAAGTTATAAAAGAAAAGTATTCTCATGTTGATATAATATTTGGAACACATAACATTCATAAATTACCAGAGTTAATAGAGGATCATGACCAAAAAATGAATATGTTAGTAGATGTTTGGAATGATAGTAAAGAAATAATAGAAGATTTACCTACTAAAAGAAAATATGATTTTAAGGCTTTTATTAACATTATGTATGGTTGTAATAATTTTTGTACTTATTGTATAGTTCCTTATACTAGAGGGCGAGAAAAAAGTAGAGAACCAAAAGATATATTAAAAGAAGCTAAAAGGTTAAGCGAAGAAGGATATAAGGAGATAACCTTATTAGGACAAAATGTTAATTCATATGGTAAAAATTTAGAAGAAAAAGTAAGCTTTGCAGAGCTATTATATATGCTTAATGATGTTGAAGGGATAGAAAGAATAAGGTTTATGACTTCTCACCCTAAGGATTTATCTGAAGAACTTATTGACGCAATGACAAAGTGTGATAAGGTGTGTAATCATCTTCACTTACCATTTCAATCAGGTAGTGATAGGATATTAAAAAAGATGAATAGAAAATATACAAAAAAACAATATTTAACTTTAGTAGATAAAATAAGAAAAGCTATTCCTGATATAGCACTTACTACAGATATTATTGTTGGTTTTCCAGGCGAGACAGAAGAAGATTTTGAAGATACAATAGAAGTAGTTAAACATTCAAAGTTTGATTCAGCTTTTACATTTTTATATTCAATTAGAGAAGGTACTCCTGCTGCTAAAGACAAAGACCAAATACCTGATGATATAAAACATACAAGATTTAATAGATTATTAGAAGTTTTAAAAGAAATAAGCTTAGAAAGAAATCAAAACTTAATAGGTAAGGAAGTTAAAGTACTCGTAGAAGAAATTAGTAAAAATGATTCTACTAAATTATCTGGTAGAACTGATACTAATAAATTAATTCACTTTGAAGGTAATGAAAGCTTAATAGGAAGTGTAGTAAATGTAAAGGTTAATACTGCAAAAACTTGGACACTAGAAGGTGAAATTATTGAGTAAATCTACATTAGATATTGCAAGGGAATTAGGAAAAACAATCCAAGATTCTGAAGAATATATAGAGTATATTAAATCACAAGAAGAATACTATAATGATAGTAATACTATGAAATTAAAAGCTAAATTAGATGAAAAAACAAAGTTATATAATAACTTATTAATAGAGGGACAAGAAACAGATATAAAAAATATTAGCTTAGAAATTAAGGAATTAAATAAAAAACTTTTAAAAGAAAAGAAATATACAAATTACATTAAATGCAAATCTAAAGTTGAAAAAACGATAAAAAACGTTGATAATATATTAGAGTACTATACGGGTATAAGTAATAGCAAGGGATGTAATGGTTGTAAAAAATGATAAAATAAATAGACTAAGTACATCTTAGTCTATTTATTTTAGTTTTACTAGGAGGGAATTATGTGTCAAAGTTAACACCTATGATGGAACAATATATGAAAATTAAAAATAGAAATAAAGACTCCATATTATTTTTCCGACTAGGAGATTTTTATGAAATGTTTTTTGATGATGCTCTTATAGCATCAAAAGAACTTGAAATAACATTAACTGGAAGAGAATGTGGTCAAAAAGAAAAAGCTCCTATGTGTGGAGTTCCATTTCATTCTGCTGATAGTTATATATCCAAATTAGTAGATAAAGGATATAAAGTTGCTATTTGTGAGCAGATAGAGAACCCAAATGAAGCAAAAGGTATAGTTAAGAGAGATGTTGTTAGAATAATATCTAGAGGTACTGTAACAGATACTAAAATGTTAGATGAGAAAAATAACAATTATTTATCAAGTATATTCATGGATCAAAATGGAGTTGGTATTTCTTATGCAGATATAACTACTGGAGAGTTTTATACTACTCAAAAAGTTACTAATAATTCTAAAGAGGGTTTTAAAGCTTTAATAGATGAGTTGGCAAAAATAAAACCAAAAGAAATAATTGCAAATAAATATATATTTGAAAATAAAATATCTGATGAAATAGAAAAGAAGATAGATATTGTTATTGATAAAACTGATGATTGGTTATTTAATATTGAAGAAAATAAAAAGATAATAAAAAGACATTTTAACATTTTAAATTTAGAAGGTTTTGGGATATCAAATGATAATTACTCAATAAAAAGCGTTGGTTCCTTATTAAGTTATTTAAATGAAACTCAGAAAAATTCCTTAAGTCATATTAATAATATATATAAGTATAATATAGAAAACTTTATGTTGATAGATATAAATACAAGAAAAAATTTAGAAATTACTGAAACTATAAGAGATAAGACTAAAAAAGGATCCTTGCTTTGGATTTTAGATAAAACATCTACTGCTATGGGAGCAAGAATGTTAAGAAAATGGTTAGAGGAACCTTTGTTAAATATAGACTTAATACAAAAACGTTTAAATGCAATAGAAAATTTGTATGAAGATATCATATTAATGGATGAGATAAAACAAAAATTAAATAAAGTCTATGATATTGAAAGACTTATTGGGAAAATAGTTTATGGAAGTTGTAACGCTAGGGACTTAATAGCTCTTAAAAATTCTATTAAAATATTGCCTGATATAAAAGAGTTGCTAATTAATTCAAAGTCTGAGTTTTTAAAACAACTTGCTGGTGATATTGATTTATTAGAAGATGTACATGCACTTATTCATGAAGCTATTGTAGAAGATCCTCCTATACAAACTCGTGAAGGTGGAATAATTAAAAAGAATTATGATGAAAAATTAGATGAGTTACTTAATGCTTCAATTGAAGGGAAAAATTGGTTAAACAAGCTTGAAGCTAATGAAAAGAATAGAACAGGAATAAAAAGCTTGAAAATAGGTTTTAATAAAGTTTTTGGGTACTATATTGAAGTGAGAAAATCTAATATAAAATTAGTACCAGACAATTATATAAGAAAACAAACTTTATCTAATTCGGAAAGATATATTACACCTGAGTTAAAAGAAATGGAATCAAAAATACTTGGAGCTGAAGAGAAAAGTGTAATATTAGAGTATAATATATTTGTTGAAATAAGAGATAAATTAAAAGGTAAGATTGAAAGAATGCAGTCTACTGCTAAAATAATTGCTACAATTGATTGCTTAAATTCATTGTCTCTGGTTTCTTATAAAAACAATTATATTAAACCCAAAATAAATTCACAAAGGGTTATTAATATAAAAAAAGGGAGACATCCTGTAGTTGAAAAGGTATTAAAGAATGAAATGTTTATTCCGAATGATACTTTTTTAGATAATGAAGACAATAGATTAAATATTATTACTGGACCTAATATGGCGGGTAAATCTACTTATATGAGACAAGTAGCTATTATAACTTTGATGGCACAAATCGGAAGCTTTGTCCCTGCTGAGTATGCAGATATTTGTTTGGCAGATAGGATATTTACTAGAGTTGGAGCTAGTGATGATTTATCACAAGGACAAAGTACTTTTATGGTTGAAATGAATGAAGTTGCAAATATTTTAAATAATAGTTCTAAAAACAGTTTAATAATATTAGATGAAATAGGTAGAGGAACAAGTACTTACGATGGACTTAGTATTGCGTGGGCTGTTATTGAATATATAAGTGATAAAACTAAGATTGGAGCTAAAACTCTTTTCTCTACCCATTATCATGAATTGACTGAATTAGAGGGAAAAATAGAGGGTATAAAAAATTATAAAATAACAGTTAAAGAATCTGGTGAAGATATTATCTTTTTAAGAAAAGTGGTAAGGGGAGAAGCTGATAAGAGTTATGGAATAGAAGTAGCAAATTTAGCAGGTGTTCCTTCAGAAGTAACTTCTAGAGCAAAAAATATATTAAGAGATTTAGAAGAAAATGATATAAATTATAGTAATAATATTTCTTCAAATGTAGATATAAAAGAAAATAAATCAGAAAATCAAATTGATATATTTAAGATGAAAGAAAATGAAATAATAGAATTGATAAAAAATATAGATCTAATTAATTTAACTCCTTTGGAATCAATGAATTTATTAAATGAACTAATTGATAAAACTAAAGAAATTTAGGTGGTTTATACTGTGAAAAAGATTAATGTTTTAGATGATAATACAATAAATAAAATAGCAGCAGGAGAGGTCATTGAAAGACCTTCTTCTATAGTTAAAGAATTAATAGAAAATTCCATAGATGCTAATGCTAGAAATATAACTATTGAAATAAAAGATGGTGGTAAAAATTACATTAGAATTACAGATGATGGAGATGGCATATATAAAGATGATATACAATTAGCTTTTTTAAGACATTCTACAAGTAAAATATCTAAATCAGAAGATTTATTAAAGATACATTCTTTAGGATTTAGAGGTGAAGCTCTCGCAAGTATTTCTTCAATTTCTATGGTTGAATTAATAAGTAAAACTATTGATGAAGAAACTGGCATAATGGTAGAAATACATGGAGGTGTACTGCAGCAGGAAAGTGAGGTTGGTGCTCCTAAGGGAACCACTATTATAGTTAGGAATATATTTTATAATACTCCTGTAAGAAAAAAATTCTTAAAATCTGATTCTGCTGAATCTGCTAATATAACAAATATAATTAATAAGCTAGCATTATCTAATACAGATATATCCTTTAATTATATAAAAGATAATAAAAATATGATTAAAACACCTGGCAATGGAGATTTAAAATCCACGATTTTTAGTATATATGGAAAAGAACATACTGAATCTTTAATTTCAATAAACTATTCAAGTGACTTATTTTCTATAGATGGTTACATATCTAAACCATTATTTAATAGAGGGAATAGAAATTATGAATTGTTTTTTGTTAATGGGAGATATGTAAATAGTAAACTATTATCTAAAGCTATAGAAGAGGCTTATAAAACTTTAATTACTATTAATAGATACCCTGTTGTATATTTATATATAAAAGTTGATCCTAAGAATATTGATGTGAATGTTCATCCGTCTAAAGTTGAAATAAGATTTAATGATGATTTGAAATTAATTCCTAAGATTACTGATATAGTAAAAAACAGACTATTCGAATTTAATTTAGTTCCTAATATTACTTTAGATAATAAAAACAAACAAAAAACTGAAGAAATTATTGATATTGTAGATGAGAAACCTAAAAATACTGAAACAAACAATAACAATTATAATAAACCTTTATTTAAAAAAGAGTATGAAGTTGAAGATATTGAACAAATAAATTTTGTAAAAGAAGATAAAATAGAAACGTTGGATAGATCTTCAGTAAGAGAAAATAAAAAGTCAATACAAAATAATGATTCTTCCAGAGTTTTTCCAGAACTAAATATTATAGGTAGAGTTTTTAATACTTATATAATTGGAGAAGATAGTATTAGTAATACTATGTATATGATAGACCAACATGCTGCTCATGAGAGGATAATGTATGAAAAGTTTAGATTACAATATGAAAAAGAGAGTGTTGTTATTCAACCATTGATTGTACCAAGAACAATTAATTTAAATCACTATGACTATGAATTAATATTAAATAATATAGAACTTTTTAATGCATTAGGATTTGATATTGAAGATTTTGGGAGAAATAGTATCTCTATAAGAGGAGTTCCAATGTTATTTGGTCTTCCAGATAATAATAATTTATTTATGGATATATTAGATAATTTAAATGAAAATATAAGCAATAGATATGATTTGAGAGCAGAAAAGATAATCAAAATGTCCTGTACAAATGCTATAAAAGCAGGAGATTCTATGGGACATATTGAGATAAAAAGTTTAATGAATGATTTGAAAAAATGTGAAAACCCTTTTACTTGTCCTCATGGAAGACCTATTACTATTAAAATAACTAAATATGAAATTGAAAAAATGTTTAAAAGAATACAGTGATTTAAGGAGGATTTAATGAAGAGAGATTTAATACTTTTAATTGGCCCTACAGCTTCTGGAAAAACTTCAGTATCTATTAAATTAGCTAAAGAAATAAATGCAGAAATAATATCAGCAGATTCTATGCAAATATATAAATACATGAATATTGGCACTGCCAAAATTAATAAATGTGAAATGGATTTAATTAATCATTACATGATAGATGAGGTATATCCTGATCAAGAATATAGTGTATCTGATTTTAAGGATAATGCTTACTCTTATATTGATGATATTTATAGTAAAGATAAATTGCCTCTTGTGGTTGGAGGTACTGGTTTGTATATAAATTCATTAGTCTATGATTTAGATTTTACAAATGCCATTTCAAATCAAGAGCTAAGAGATAAATATTATGCTTTAGCTGATAAATATGGAAATAAATATATTCATAATCTACTTAAAGAAGTAGATGAAAAATCATATAATAGAATTCATGAAAATGATACTAAAAGAATTGTTAGAGCTCTTGAAATTTATTATGAAACAGGTAAACCTATGAGTGAAGGCTATAATAATTTTAGAAAACCTAATCCTGATTTCAATTTAATAATTTTAGGATTATATATGGATAGAGAAAAACTTTATGAAAGAATAAATTTAAGAGTTGATATGATGATAAAAGAAGGGCTTGTAGATGAAGTCAAAGATTTATTAGATAAAGGATATGAAAAATCTTTAGTATCTATGCAAGGATTAGGGTATAAAGAAATTATAGGTTATCTAGAGGGAAGTTACAGCTTAGAAAAAGCTATAGAGCTATTAAAAAGAGATACCAGAAGATTTGCAAAAAGACAACTTACTTGGTTTAGAAGGGATGATAGAATTATATGGTTTAATAAGGGGGATTTTGAAAAGGAAGAAGGCTTAGTCGAAAAAATGACTTCTATAATAAACGATAAATTAGGGGGTGAATAATAATGAAAAGCAATATTAATTTACAGGATATATTTTTAAATAAGTTGAGAAGAGCAGAAATTCCTGTTACTATATATTTAATGAATGGCTTTCAGTTGAAAGGATTAGTAAGAGGTTTTGATAATTATACTATTTCATTAGAAAATGAAGGGAATCAAAATATGATTTACAAGCATGCAATATCTACTATGATTCCTGCTAAAAATATAGATTTAACAGAAAAATAATATTAAGGACAAAAAGTATTCTTTTAAATAGAAAATACTTTTTGTCCTTAATAACGAAAGAAGGAAAACAAGTGAATGAATTTACAATAAACTTATTATGTAAACAAAAAGGCATTAATGATAAAGTAATTAAAAAAATTACGGAAGCAGAAGAGAAACTAAAAGATAGATTTCAAGAAATTGAGAATAATAGTGAATATAATCAAATTAAGGTATTAGATGCAATGAGAGAAGAGAGATTAGATGCAACAAATTTTAATTGGACTACTGGTTATGGTTATGGTGATATAGGGAGAGATAAAGTAGAATCTATTTATAAGAGAGTATTCTCTACAGAAGATGCTTTAGTTAGACCTACTATAGTTTCAGGGACTCATGCTCTATATTTAACATTATCAGCATTATTATCATCAGGAGATAAATTAATCTCAGCAGCAGGTAGCCCTTATGAAACTTTATTAAAGGTTATTGGAGTAAAGGGAAGTGAACCTGGAACATTATTAGAAAAAGGTATTAAATATAAAGAAGTTAAATTAAAACCAGACAATACAATAGATACATCATCTTTAATCAATAGTATAACATCTAATACTAAAGTTATATTAATTCAAAGATCTACTGGATATAGCTTTAGAAGGGCATTATCTATAGCGGAAATAAAAGAAGTAATAAAAAAAATAAAACTAGTTAGAGAAGATATTATTTGCATGATAGATAACTGTTATGGTGAATTTGTGGATGTATATGAACCGACATATGTTGGAGCAGATATAATGGCAGGATCTTTAATTAAAAATCCTGGTGGTGGATTGGCATTGACTGGTGGTTATATAGTAGGTAAAAAAGATCTAGTTAAAAGAATTTCCAATAGACTTACAGCTCCAGGAATTGGTAAGGATTGCGGTCTTACTTTTGGAACTACAAGAAGTACTTTACAAGGGTTATTTTTAGCACCTATGATTGTAAAAGAATCTTTAAAAAGTGCATTGCTTTTTGCACAAGTTTTTAAAGATTTAGGGTATGAAATAACACCTAAAGTAGAAGATAATAGGGGGGATATAATACAAGCTATAAAAATGAAAAGTAAAGAAAAAGTTATTGAATTTTGCAAATCTATTCAATCTTCTTCACCTGTTGACTCTCATGTGATTCCAGAACCATGGGGGATGCCTGGATATGATGATCCAGTAATTATGGCATCTGGAGCTTTTATAGAAGGTTCTTCAATAGAATTAAGTGCAGATGCTCCTATAAGGGAACCTTACATAGTTTATTTCCAAGGGGGGCTAAATTATTACCATAGCAAATATGCATTGATTGAAATTTTATCTAAATTTTATAATAAGAAATTTTTATAATAAAAAAGGCCTTAGGGCCTTTAATCTATTGTTCTAAATACACCTTTTATTTTTCCTAAAATTTTAATATCAGTTACTATAATTGGTTCCATAGAGGCGTTTTCTGGTTGAAGTCTTATATGATCTTTTTCTACAAAATATCTTTTAACAGTAGCTTCATCATCTATTAATGCAACTATCATGTCTCCATTTTCAGCAGTGTTTTGTTGTTTAACTAAAACATAATCACCGTCTAAAATCCCTGCATCTTTCATACTTTCACCACTTACAGAAAGCATAAAAACAGTATCATTGTTTACGATATCAACAGGTAAAGGAAAGGTATCTTCAATGTTTTCTGTTGCTAGTATTGGTAAACCTGCTGTAACTTTTCCTATAATGGGAACCTCTGCGATCTCTTTTCTACTAAAAATATTTTCATTATTGCTGTCTAAAATTTCAATTGCTCTAGGTTTTGTAGCATCTCTTCTTATATAGCCCTTTTTTTCTAATCTAGATAAATGCCCATGTACAGTTGATGTTGACTTTAATCCTACTGCTTTACATATTTCTCTAACTGAAGGGGGATAACCCTTTTGTAAAATTTCTTTTTTTATAAATTTAAGTATATTACTTTGCTTTGACGTTAACTCTTCATACATATCTCGCACCTCACAATGACAATTTTAATTTATTATATCATATAAAAATAAAATTATCAAACATTCGTTCGATTTTTCGTTGACAAGGAACGTGCGTTCTGCTATACTTAAATTAAGGAACTAACGTTCGAGCTTGAGGAGGTTGAAAAATGTATAATAAAAGATTGGTAATAGTAAATAAGTTTAGATTTGTAACATTTTTATTAGTATTAATTTTATTATTTGCTTTATTATTAAATAACTTATTAAGTGTAGTAGTTGCTAGTAATACAGATTCTGAATACAAACAAATACATGTAAAAGAAGGGGATACTATATGGGATATAGCTAAATTGAATAACCCCGAAGGTGATGATGTGAGGGAAGTGGTTTATAAAATAAAAAAAATAAATAATATAAGTAATGAATGGATAGAAGCTGGAGATATTCTAAAAATACCAAGAAATTAATTTTTCTTGGTATTTTTAGATAAAGGATTACTTTTTACAGCTTGTCTGAGTTTTTCATCGTCTAAGTGAGTATATATTTGTGTAGTTGAAACACTAGAGTGACCAAGTATTTGTTGTAAAGCTCTTATATCTACATTTCCATGTTTATACATAAGAGTAGCTGCGGTATGTCTTAGTTTGTGAGTTGAAAGTTTATCAGGATCTAAACCTGCATTGTTTAAATGTTTTTTTACTAAATGTTGTACAGCTCTAACACTTAACCTGTTTTTTCTTTTGCTTAAAAATAAAGCTTTTTTATCTTTAATATTTTTTGTAGGTCTTATTTTTAAATATTGTTTTATTGCTTCTAAAGTACTTTCGTTTAGATATATGGTTCTTTCTTTATCGCCTTTTCCTATAACTGTAAGAGTATCATCTTTTATTCTATCAATATCAATACTAACTAATTCAGATAGTCTAAGACCACAATTTAAGAATATCATTATTATTGCATAATCTCTAACTTTGAATTCGCCTTGAATACTATTTATTAGTGTGAGGGATTCATCTAGAGTAAGGTATGATGGGTGTCTTTTTGTTAGTTTTGGTGTTTCTAAGTTAAGGGTAGGGTTTGTATCTATTAATTCTACTATATTATGTAAATATTTAAAAAATGATCTTATGCTAGCAATTTTTCTAGCACGGGTATTTGTTGAATTATCTCTATTTTTATTTATAAAAGAAAGAAAGGCGAATAAGTCTTGTAAGTTTATTTTTTTTATTATATCTATATCTAAATCTTCAATCTCTATATCATTAAATGGAATATCTTTGTTAACTAATTTATATCTTCTTTTTATGAATCTTAAAAATGTCCTTAAGTCATAATAATATTCTTTAATTGTATTTTGTGATTTTCCTTTGATGGTATCTAAGTAATTCAAGAAATCTTCTAATATAATTGGTATATCATCCATTTTTCAACCTCCTTAATCAATTATACCTTTTTTAGTTCTATTTTTCAATCTAATGTCGCAAAATTATCATTTTGTGACATTAGATTGAAAAATAATATAACTTATTTTAGTATTTCTAGTCTCTTTTTTGTTTTGTAATCCTATTTTCCATCATAATAATTTTATGTCGGATATTCTGCTGCTTAATGTATATAATTCAACATAAAATTATATATTGACATAATTCGAGCTTTTATATTCTCTTCTAAAGAATTTAAATAAGTTCTACATACAATTACATAGTTAGACATTTAAATCAGCTTATATGTTCTCATAATGCTTTTAGCATATTTATTTTAATGATTTTATTTTATAAATTATCCAAATCTAATTATCAATATATTTTCTATTTAAAATTTGCTAGATGATTTTTTCATATGTTAATTAAACAATTATAAATTATTCTATATCTTAATCTTACATAAAGTTTTATTATTTCTCCATTATTATCTTTATAACTTCATTTCCATATTTTAAAGCATAACAAATAAAAGCAAGTTTACATAATCCGATTATGTAAACTTGCTTTTTCTTTAAATAATATTATTTTATATATTTTTCTATTCTATCTAGACCTTCTTTTATATTATCAAGATAAGTTGCATAAGAAAGTCTTATATAATCGTCATTTCCAAAAGCTAATCCAGGAACTACTGCTACATGAGCCTCATCTAATAACATATTTGCTAATTGTATAGAACTATCTATCTTTTTACCCTTTATTGTCTTTCCCTTTAATTTAGATATGTTTGCCATTACATAAAAAGCACCTTTTGGACTTTTACAACTTAGATATTTAATTGAATTAATTTTTTCAACCATATAATTTCTTCTATTGGTAAAGTGTTTCTTCATTTCATGTATAGCTTTTTCATCTCCTCTTAGAGCTTCTATACTTGCATATTGACTCATAGAAGGAGGATTTGAAGTTGAATGACTTTGTAAATTACTCATTAATTTGATAATATGTTTATGAGCTGCTGCATATCCAATTCTCCAACCAGTCATAGCATAAGCTTTAGACATACCGTTTATAACAATCGTTTGTTTTTTTATGTCTTCATTTAATTGAGCTATACTTATATGAGTGTTATTATCATAAACTAACTTTTCATATATTTCATCAGAAATTATAAATATATTATTTTTAATTGCCCATTTTGAAATTTGTTCTAATTCATCTTTAGAATAAATTGTACCAGTAGGATTGCTTGGACTATTTAAGATCAATGCTTTTGTTTTATTTGTTAATGCCTTATTTAACATATCGATATCATATTTAAAATCATTTTCTTCTGGAGTATTTACTTCTACAGGTGTCCCATCAGCTAATTTTACTAATTCAGGGTAACTTACCCAATAAGGAACAGGAATTATAACTTCATCACCTGGATTTAGTATAGATGAAAGAGCATTAAAAAGCGAATGTTTAGCTCCGTCGGATATTATTATATTTTCAGCACTATAACTTAAATTATTATCTCTTTCAAGCTTATAGCATATAGCATCTTTAAGTTCCTTTAGTCCTGATGCTGCAGTATAACCTGTCTTTCCTTCTTTTATTGCCTCTATCCCAGCTTTTCTAATATTTTCTGGAGTTTTAAAATCTGGTTCTCCTGCTCCAAAGCCAATTACATCAATACCTTCTGATTTCATTTGTTTTGCTTTTGCTGTTATTTCTAATGTAACTGATGGTGAAATACTAGATATTTTTTCTGATAATTTTAAATTCATTATAACCCTCCATGTTAATTTTATTATAATAATTAATGTTTCTACATACTAAAAGATTCTATTATTATTTTAAAAATCCTTTTTTATATTTAATAATTAATAAAACTTAACTTTCATTATAAATATCGCTTAATGCTGACTCTATAATCGTCAAAGAATCTATCAAACTATCCTTATATAATAATTTTATTTTATTATAGTGTTTATATCCTTCATCAGTCAATTTGTAGTGTCTTATTGAACGTTTGTCAGGTTCTTCCCACCATCCACTTATTTGATTTTTCTCTTCTAGATCTCTTAAGAGTGGATAAATCATTCCTGGAGAAGGTTCCCAATTATTTTTTAAACGTCTTTTAATTTCATCAATTATTTCATTTCCATAATAACTTTTTTCATTAAGTAAATGAAGTATATATAATTTCACAAATTGTGTAGTACTTAACTTAGAAGGAAATTGTCTATTTCTTGTTTTTGTCATTTTTAAAATCTCCTTAATAATTATATTTACTTAATATTTCTTTAATATCATTTATATCTATAGAACTACTACCAATAATAATGTTATCATCATTATCAAGGTGATGGAAATCAGAGCCACCTGTAATGAATAAATTATAGTTATCAGCAATTTTTAAATACATTTTAGAATCACGTTTTGTTTGCTTTGAATGATATACTTCTATACCATCTATATTAAAATCATCTAATAATTCTTTTATAGGAATTTTTAATAATATAGGATGTGCCAAAACTGCTACACCATTACACTCATGAATAATATCTATTGCATCTTTTAGACTTAGTTTATATCTCTCTACAAAAGCTTTTTTATTTTTACCAATATATTTATCAAAGGCTTCTGATATATGATTTATATAACCTTTTTTAATCAGAATCCTCGCAATATGAGGTCGACCAATGTTTTTTCCTTGAGATTCCTTCACTACTTCATCCATAGTAATATTAATATTTAAATCATTTAATTTTTCTACTATTTTCTTTGCTCTTTCAAACCTATGTTGTTTTATTTTATTTGTTAAATCTACTAGTTTATGATATTTATAATTAATAAAATAGCCTAATAAATGAATTTCTTTATCTTTATATATAGTACTGAATTCTATTCCTGGAACAACTTTAATATTAGTATAAAATTTGCTTCTCTCAATTGCTTCATCTATACCTGTTATTGTATCATGATCAGTTATAGCTATTATATTAATATCATTTTTTATAGCCTCATCAACTACTTGACTTGGTGTTAATTTGCCATCTGATTTAGTAGTATGAATATGTAAGTCTGCTTTTTTCATAGTACTCCTCCATTATATACTATTATAATATAGTATTATACCCTTATAATATATAGCTTATCATAATAAATATAATAAAAAAAGAAGGGAAAACCCCTTCTTTTTATTTAGCATAATCTATTGCTCTTGATTCTCTTATTACATTTACTTTAATTTGTCCTGGATAGTCTAATTCACTTTCAACTCTTTTTACTATATCACGAGCTATATGAACTATATCTAAATCACTAACTAAATTAGAATCTACAATTATCCTTACTTCTCTACCAGCTTGAATGGCAAATGATTTTTCTACGCCTTCAAATGAGTTTGATATTTCTTCTAGTTTTTCTAATCTTTTTATATAAGATTCTAAAGTTTCTCTTCTAGCTCCAGGTCTAGCAGCAGATATAGCATCAGCAGCTTGAATTAATATCGCTTCCACACTAGATGCTTCTACATCATCATGATGTGCTTCAACAGCATGAATAACATCTTTGTTTTCCTTAAATCTTTTAAGGATGTCTACTCCTATAGCTACATGCGGCCCTTCTACTTCATGATCAACAGCTTTTCCAATATCATGAAGTAATCCTGCTCTTTTAGCAACTCTTACATCTGCTCCAATTTCCGCAGCCATTATACCGGCTAAGTGAGATACTTCTATAGAATGTTTTAAGACGTTTTGACCATAACTTGTTCTATATTTAAGTCTACCTAGTAACCTAAGTATTTCAGGATGAAGACCATGTATTCCAGTATCAAAAGTAGCTTGTTCTCCTACCTCTTTAATATGATTGTCAACTTCTTTTTTTGCTTTTTCAACCATTTCTTCTATTCTAGCAGGATGTATTCTACCATCTGATATTAATTTTTCTAATGCTATTCTAGCAATTTCTCTTCTTATAGGGTCAAAACCTGATAGTATTACAGCTTCTGGTGTATCATCTATTATAAGATCTATTCCAGTAAGCGTCTCTAAGGTTCTTATATTTCGTCCTTCTCTTCCTATAATTCTACCTTTCATATCATCATTAGGTAAAGTTACCACAGACACTGTCGTTTCAGCTACATGATCTGCAGCACATTTTTGAATTGCATACGATAAAATTTCTCTGGATTTTTTCTCTGCTTCTTGTTTAGCTTTATTTTCAATATCTTTTATCATTATTGCTGCTTCGTGATTTATCTCTTTTCTAATATCACTTAAAAGTAGTTCTTTAGCTTGGTCAGATGTCAAACCTGATAATCGTTCTAATTCAGATATTTGATTTTCATGAATTTGATTAATTTCTTTTTCTTTTTGTTCTACATTTTTTAGTTTTCTATTAAAGTATTCTTCTTTCTTTTCTAATGAATCACTTTTTTTATCTAAAATTTCTTCTTTATTAACTAATCTTTTTTCATGTCTCTGAATTTCATTTCTTCTTTCTCTATTATCCTTTTCTATTTCACTTCTCATTTTATGAACTTCTTCTTTTGCTTCAATAAGATATTCTTTTTTAGCTGTTTCAGCTGTTTTTAAACCTTCTTCAATTATTTTCTTTGCTTCTTCTTCAGCAGTTCTAATTTTTCCTTCAGCAATTACTTTTCGTATATATATACCAATAAAAACACCAATGATAAGTGTAATAATAGCTATAATTACTGGGATTATCCCTTCTAAAATTGGAAGCACCTCCTTTTCCTATTAATTTTTCAAGTTTCGTTACAATTTCATTAAATAATATAAAAAAATAATGTATAATTTAATATCGCCCGACTTTATTTTATTATTTTTTCATATATATGTCAAGTTGATAAAAGCTTATTGAAAGTAATTATCAATTAATTCTCTACTTTTTCTACAACACTTGTAATCCCATGTAACTCTACTCTATAGGCTAAATCAGCTATAGATGCTAAGTGATTATTATGAGTTACCATTATGATTTGTCTATTAAACATTTCAGATATCTGCTTTAAGAATTCTGAAACATTAAAAATAAATTCCTCGCTAACATGTTTTGCAGGCTCATCTAATATTAAAGGCCCAAATACTTTAGGATTATGAATTTGTAAAAAAGAGATTCTCAAAGCGAGAGAAATTATATCTATTATCCCACCGCCTCTTGAATCTTCTGGTTTAGTTTTTATGGTTTCTACTCCATTTGTTATAACATAAAATTCTGCATTAGGTTTACCATAAGCTTCATTAATTTCTATTTTAAATTCCATATTTTCATCAAAAATATACTGTAAACAATTAGTTACTAAATTTTCTATTTGATATTTAGATTGTTCACGAGCATATTCACTAGTTCTTTGTAGCAATATATTAGTTTTTTCTAATACATCTATATCATTATCTAGTGTACTTATTTTATTTGTTTTATCTAGTATTTCTTGTTCTATTGCATCTTTTTTTCCTTTTTCAGAAGAATAAACATCTCTTATTTTTTTTATATTATTATCAAGCTCTATCATAGATAACATAGTATCATCCCTTATTATTTTGAATTTAAGATATCTTTTGGTAAAAGTTCATTAGCTTTTTCAAAAAGATTATTTATTTCTTGTTCTAAATTTTGGATTTCATTGTCTAGTTCATCAGGGTTTACACCTAGTTCTTTAAGTTCTGATATTAACTCTTCTTGTTGTTTATTCAAATTTTCAAGTCTAGCTTCAGCTTTATATTTTAAGTTTTTTGCTCTTTCTAAATCATTTTTTAATTCAGATAGTTTCTTTTCGTTATTTTCCATTTATATCGGCTCCTTGTTAAGATAAATTTTCAATTATTTTATTTAAATCTTCATTTGTAATTGAATTAAAACAAAGTGGACATTTTTCAATGTGTTTAAGTAAAGTTTTATATTTATCTAATAATATATTTATTTTATGTGTTTCATTTTTGATTTCTAAACTAGCATTTCTTTTTTCTATATTTAACTTATTTATTTTTTTTGAGATAGTTTGCATAGATGAAAATTCTTTTTGTTTTTCATCTATTTTTTCATATATACTATTTACTAATTCTATATTATTAAATTTATTAGTATACGTTTCCCCTTTATTAATACTATTAACTACTTTATTATATGATGTTTTTAAATTATTTAATAATGTTAAACGATTATTTATTAATTTAATGTCTTCAGATAAACTAAATAAATAATCTATATCTTGAAATTTTATTATTAAAACTTGTGATTTATTTATACTATCTATTAATAAGTTATATTTTCTATTTAAATTTAGTAGCTTATTATACTTAATTATTTTCATATCTAAATTATTTAATAAGTCCATAGATATATTTATGTATTGTAAATTGTTTAATATGGATTTGTTTTTAAATATGTCCATATTAATATTTTTATTTTTTTCTTTTAATTTGAAAAGGATTTTAAAATTAAAAATATATTTATTGAGTTCATTTAATATATTTTCTAATTTATCTAAATCATTTAAATTGGATAATATACTTTTATATTCAGTTATTAATTCATTGTATTTTTTGTATTTATCATTTATATCTTTTAAATTGTCTAATAGACTTTTCTTATACTGAATTATATCCTTTAAAGTTTCTAATTTAATTAAATTACTTTCTAACTCGTCTAAATAAGAATATTTATTTAGTTTTTGTTCTAATATTTCTATATCCTCTTTTAAAGATTTACGTTTTATAGTTAAATTTCTAGCGTCTTTCATAGTGTTTTTTACTGCTTTATCTACTACATGAACTCCTACTAATCTTCCAATAGCATTTGCTCTTGTAGAGTTTTTTTCAGATATTAAAAAGGGTCCTTCTAATTGTTCTCCTATATTTATAGCGTTTGATTCTTTATCATTTAAATATATCTTCTTTATATTTATTTTTTCTTTTATATCAATAGGTACACTATGTCCAAAGCCTTCATAAACGTCCCGATTGTTTTTAGAATCTATATATACATATATATTTTTAGTATCTGATCTAAGACGTTTAATTTTCTCACCAGTGTTAAATGTTAATGTCACAGATGCTTCTTTTTCCTTATGTCTTATAAAAAAAGTTCCAAGAGGCTCATTATATAACGCCCATTTTATAGCTCTTATTATTGCTGTTTTACCTTGATCAGATGGACCTACTATTACATTTAAACCATTTTCAAGATTAATATTAGTATTTTTATGGGATTGAAAATTATTTATTTCTATATTAGTTATATATTTCATTTAATCATCTTCTCCACTTAATTCTATTTGAGCATATTCAATTCTTTTTATTGCTTCTTTTTTTATATTTTCATCAATATTTTCTGTATTCGTGAGATTACTTAATATATGATTTATATTTAATTTATCAAAATCTTGAGAAGAATCTATTGATTGTTTAAATTGTACTATCTTTTCACTTCTAAAGATGTTTTTTTCAACAATACTTCTATCTAATACATCTTCACCAATTTGAGCTGATTTTAAATAGTAAAACTCTAAATTTATATCTTTATTATTTAAATCAATTATAACTGCTCTAGGCATTCTATCTATTTCTTTTAAGCTATTAGTTATTCTTACTAGACTTCCTGGATTTATAAAGTATTTATTATCATATTCCTTTATTCCAAACCCAGAATGATAATGAGCACACAAAGTGATATCTGCTTTAGTATGTAGAATATCATCAATTAATGTATGAGGAACTCCTTTAATAAAAGGTTTGTCTAATAGCATTCCATGAGTTAAATGTATTGCAAAATCCACAGATTCATTTTTCTCATCTAATAAATACATAGATTTATCATCACTTGAATCTATTCCATATTTATATGGACTACCAGTAATTTGAACTTTAAGATTATTTTTTTCAATAATTACACTATCGTTTTCATTTATAAGTCTTAAAATTCCTATACCATCAAACAAGCCTAACATAGTTCTATTTATAGTGTTTGGATTATGACCATATATGTCATGGTTACCAGCAATCGAATATATTGGAACTTTTATTTTATTTAATATCATAGCAAATTTTCTTACAATAGAAGGTGAGATATCTGGTCTATCAAATAAATCACCACCATGTAAAACATAATCTATATCATTATCTTCAATAACTTTTACTAGTTCATTAAATTTATTTTCTAATGTTTCTAAAAAGTTGTCTTTTCTATTTTTAGGTGTAGCACCCCTTATATGTGTATCAGTAAAATATAAAATCTTCAAATAATCACCTCAATTCACTATTTTTATTATAACATATCATTAATAAAAAGACTTCCTCGGAAGTCTTTTTATTATTTTTTCTTAGTTTTTTTATCTTTATCTTTATCTTTATCTACTTCTTCAGAGTTATCTTGAATTAGGCCATAGTATTCACGTACTTTTTTTTCAATTTCTTCTGATGTTTCAGGATTTTCTTTTAGATAATCTTTTGCATTTTCTCTACCTTGGCCTAGTCTTTGATCTCCATAACTATACCAAGAACCAGCTTTATTAATAATATCAGCTGATACAGCAACATCTAAAATGTTTCCTTCCTTAGATATTCCCTCTCCATACATAATGTCAAACTCAGCTTTTTTGAAAGGTGGAGCAACTTTGTTTTTTACTATTTTTACTCTTGTTCTATTACCAATCATATTATCGCCTTGTTTTAATGTTTCTATTCTTCTAACATCCAATCTAACAGATGCATAAAATTTAAGTGCTCTACCTCCAGGAGTTGTTTCAGGATTTCCAAACATAACTCCTACTTTTTCTCTCAATTGATTTATAAATATAGCAATAGTGTTTGATTTTTTTATTGCTCCAGCCAACTTTCTAAGAGCTTGAGACATAAGTCTAGCTTGTAGACCTACATGGCTAGCACCCATTTCTCCTTCTATTTCCGCCTTAGGAACTAGGGCAGCAACAGAATCCACAACAACTATATCAACAGCTCCACTTCTTACTAATGCTTCTGCTATCTCAAGTGCTTGTTCTCCTGTATCTGGTTGTGAAACAATTAAATTTTCCACATCCACCCCTAAGTTTTTAGCATAAGCAGGATCTAAAGCATGTTCAGCATCTATGAATGCAGCTGTACCTCCTTTTTTTTGTGCCTCAGCTACAGCATGTAATGCAACTGTAGTTTTACCTGAAGATTCAGGTCCATATATTTCAATTACTCTTCCTTTAGGTAGTCCTCCTATACCTAATGCTATATCTAGTTCTAAAGAACCAGTAGAAATAGAATCAACATTAAGTTTAGCATCTTCTCCTAACATCATAATTGATCCTTTTCCAAATTGTTTTTCAATTTGATTAATTGCCATTTCTAAAGCTTTCTTTTTTTCCATCATATTATCCCCAGTATAACTGGTTCACCTACCTTTCATTTTCCGAACGGATGTTCTAATGAAATTATATATGAAATAATATTATTAGTCAAATATTATTCGAATTTTTTTATTAGAAATTTCCTCAATTCATTGAATGCATATAAACTAGTTTTATTTTGTATATGAATTCTATCCCCATTTAAAACAATTTTTTTACAAAGACTATTGTTTTTATCAGCAATACCTATGTATACAAGTCCTATAGGTTTATTTTTTGTATTGCCAGTGGGACCTGCTATGCCAGTAACTGAAAGAGAAATATCTAGGTTATATTTATTTATTAAACCTGTACACATTTCTAAAGCCACTTTTTCACTTACAGCACCATGATTTTGTAAAGTTAATTTTTTTACATCTAATAAATTTATCTTAGATTCATTACTATAAGTTACTAAGCCTAAAGGAAATACTTCTGATATTCCCGATAGCTTTGTAAATTTACTACTTATTAACCCTCCTGTTAAGGACTCTGCAAAACCAATTTTTAATCTATGCTTTTTTAATAAATCAAAAACTAATTTTTCTAAAGTATCATCATCATATCCCCATATAAATTTTTCAATATTTATACTCTCTAAAAATTTATCTACATTTTCTTTGGCCTGAGATAGTATTTTATTATATGATGTAATTTTTATATCAACAATACCATTATATGCATATGTTCCTATCTTTATATTATCACTAAAATAAGGCTTAATTTTTTCTTCTAATTGAGATTCTCCAATGCCTATTGTTTTAATAGTTTTACTATATATTTTTTTGTCAGATAAATTCTGTAAATGTTTCTCAACTATTCTATCAAACATAGATTTTAATTCCTTAGGTGGCCCAGGTAGTAAAAAAATATATTTATTATTTTTTTTAATAAACATACCAGGTGCAGTACCTTTTTCATTTGGAATTACAGTAGAATTTTCAATTCTATAAGCTTGTTTGATGTTGTTTTTTGTCATAATATAGTTATTTTTACTAAATTTCAATTCTAAATTTTGTAATAGTACTTCATCTAAATATAAGTTATAATTTAAAGCTTTTGAAACAGCTTCTCTAGTAATATCATCATCAGTTGGACCTAAACCTCCTGTTATAATTACTATGTCAGAATCTTTTAATGACTTTTTCGTTATCTCAACAATTGAATTAATCTCATCTTTAATAATGTGATTTCTTTTAACTGAGATATTTATATCTTTTAAGTTTCTAGATATATATTGACCATTTGTATTTAATATGTCTCCATCTAGTATTTCATCACCTATATTTATAATTATAGAATCCATAAAATCTCCCTTTAATTTTGTATTTTTAACAAATTAATATTTTTATAGATATAATCTACACCAGAAACTATAGTAAATATTACAGCTAAATATAACATTATTTTATCAAAAGGAAAATTTAAATAATTAAAAGGAAAATTTTCTAACAAAATACTTGTTATAGCGATTAATTGTGTTATAGTTTTTACTTTACCCCACTTACTAGCTGCAATAGTAACCCCTTCTGATGCACCAAGAGTTCTTAGTCCTGTTATAGCAAACTCTCTAGCAATTATAACTATTACAATCCAAGCAGGTATAATTCCTAACTCTGTTAAAGATATTAAAGCAGAAGAAACTAAAAGCTTATCTGCAAGAGGGTCCATGAACTTTCCAAACTTAGTAATTAAATTTCTACTTCTTGCTATATGCCCATCTAACATATCTGTTAACGCAGCAATAATAAATATAAATGCTGATATGATCTTTCCATTTGGAATGGTATCAACTAATAAAAATACCATAAATACTGGCACTAAAAATATTCTAAATAATGTAAGTTTATTTGCTAAATTCATCTAAAATTTCTCCTTTTAAATCATATTCAAAACTATCTTTTATATTAACTTTTACAAATTCTCCTATATTAATATTTCTTTGAAGGTCTGAATTTATATATACATATCCATCTATTTCTGGAGCATCCATATATGTTCTCCCTATAAGAAGATTTTCATCTTCTAAACTTTCTTCTATTAATACTTCATAATTTTTATTTATTTTTTCATGTAATAGTTCTTGAGATATTTGTTGCTGAAGTTCCATTAAAATATTTTTTCTTTCAAGTTTTACTGATTCATCTATTTGATCTTTAAAATTATTTGCTGCAGTTCCTTCTTGGTCAGAGTATGTAAATACTCCTAAACGATCAAATTTTATATTTTTCACAAAATCATATAGCTCATTAAAGTCGTCTTTAGTTTCACCTGGAAAACCTACCATTAATGTAGTTCTAATTATTATATTAGGAATTTTTGTTCTTAAATTATTTATCAGTTGTTTAATAGAATCTTTATCTGTATTTCTATTCATTCTTTTTAAAATATTATTGCTTATATGTTGAATAGGAATATCAACATATTTTAAAACTTTATCATTATTATTTATTGAGTTTATTAGCTCATTAGAAAAAGTTTCAGGATACATATATAATATTCTTATCCATTTTAATTTTTCGATTTTATTTAATTCATCTAATAACTCAGGCAATTTATATTTATCATATAAATCAATTCCATATTTAGTAGTATCTTGAGCAATTAATATTATCTCTCTTGTACCCCTTTTTACTAATTCATTTGCTTCTTTTATTATTGAATCCATTTTTCTACTTTTATATTTTCCTCTTAGTTTAGGAATAATACAATAAGTACAATAATTATCACATCCTTCTGATATTTTTATGTAGGATGTTACACTAGGTTCTAAAGGTATTCTAGGATTTTCTTCTAAGTAATTGTTATCAATATTTCCTACTTTAATTATCTTTTTATCATTATAATTTTTTATAATATATGAAATATCTTTTATATTTCCAGTCCCCACCAATGCATCGATCTCTGGTATTTCATCAATAAGCATTTTTTTATATCTTTCGCTTAGACAACCTGCTACAATTAACATATTACATTCACCATGTTTTTTATATTCAGCCATCTCTAAAATTGTGTCTATTGATTCTTCTTTAGCAGCGTCGATAAATCCACAAGTATTAATTATAATAATATTTGCATTATCTAGTTCATTAACAACACTGTATCCTTCCTCATTCAATGAACCTATTATTAATTCTGAGTCAACTAAGTTCTTTGAACAACCTAGGGATATAATTGCTATATTTTTTGACATTTAAATTATCTCTCCTTTAATTTAGATTTAAAATCTATTAATTCTTTTGTTAATTCATTTATATCATCATAATTAATAACCATATCATATTCAGTTATTTTGTTTATGGAATGATTGTAAAGCGGATCATAATAATTCAACATTAATTCTTTAATTACATATTTGTAGTTACCATTAATAAATTGTTTTTCTAATTCTACAGTTATTTTTTTACCTAAGCGCTTTTTTAAATTCCTTATTGCTTTTATAACTAAATCATTATTGTTTATTTTATTATTTAAATAATCATTTTCTATAGTTTTTATTCTATTATTTAAATTTGTTTGTATTAAAATGTGATATCCCTTTTGAATATTATTATATAAAAAATCAGGTATAATAGAATTACCAATCCTTTTGCTTTCACTTTCAACAAATATAAAATTACTATTAAAACTTAAAAATTTATTTAATAATAAAGATTCAAATTTTTTTTGATTGCTAGATTTATTTTTATAAAAAATATTTCCAAAAACAGATCCACTGTTTTGTGCAATATTTTCTAAATCTAGTACTTCATGTCCTTTTAATTCAAGTTTTTTTAAACCTTCTGTTTTACCTACACCAGTATATCCATGAAGTACTATAAATTTAAATTTTTCATCGTAAGAATTTAAATTATTTATAACATAATTTCTATATTCTTTATATCCTCCATCTATAACATATATAGGCATATTTAAAATGTCTAAAACTTTAGCTATAGAGCTACTTCTCATTCCACCTCTATAACAAAATAATACTGCTTTTTTATTTGAATTTATTATTTTGTTGATTTCATCATAGTAATTTATTAATTTATTAGAAGCATATTTTAATCCCAATCTTCTAGCTTCATCTTTATTAACTTGAGTATAGATATATCCTATTTCTTCTCTTTCTTTGTTATTTAAAATTGGTATATTAATAGAATTTGGAATAGTATCTTCTTCATATTCTTTTGGACTTCTTACATCTATATATACTATATTTTTATCATTTTTGATATCTTTATAATTTATTCTTTTTATCATATTAACCCCTACTTTTATATTAACTTTCAATTTCCTCTTTTGTAACTAATACTTTTCTTGGTTTACTTCCTTCATGAGGACCAACAATACCTCTATCTTCCATTTCATCAACAATTCTTGCAGCTCTAGAATAACCAATTTTTAACTTTCTTTGTAAGTATGAAATAGAAGCCTGTCCTTCATCTATTACTAAATCAATAGCAGCAGGTAATAATTCATCAGAATCATCAAATATAGTATTTACATCTTTTTCAATATTATCAATTATTTCCTCTTGATAGTCTGCTTTATTTTCTTTTTTTAAGAAAGTTACAATATTTTCTACTTCTTTTTCATCAATATATGCACCTTGTAATCTTTTTGGTTTAGATGCACCTACAGGATAAAAGAGCATATCTCCTTTTCCTAATAATTTTTCTGCTCCACCCATATCTAGTATAGTTCTTGAATCAGCTTGAGATGAAACAGCAAATGATATTCTAGAAGGAATATTTGCTTTTATTGTCCCCGTGATAATATCTACTGAAGGTCTTTGAGTAGCTACAATTAAGTGAATCCCTGCCGCTCTAGCCATTTGAGCTAATCTACATATACTATCTTCTACTTCCCCAGGTGAAACCATCATTAAATCAGCTAATTCATCAATTATAACTACTATTTGTGGTAATTTATTAATATTTTCATCTTCTTTAGTTTTTTCATTATAACTCTTTATATCTCTAACGCTATTTTCAGCAAATAAGCTATACCTTTTATTCATTTCTTGAACAGCCCAATTCAAAGCAAAAGACGCTTTTTTAGGATCTGTAACTACTGGTATAAGAAGGTGTGGTATACCATTATATATACTCAGTTCAACTACTTTAGGGTCTATCATTAATAATTTTACTTCATCAGGTTTTGATTTATAAAGTATGCTAGTTATTAGAGTATTTATACAAACAGACTTACCAGAGCCTGTTGCTCCTGCTATAAGTAAATGTGGCATTTTTTCTATATTTGCTACAATAGGTTTACCTGCAATATCTTTTCCTAATGCAAATGATAACTTAGTATTAATATTTTTATATTCACTTGATTCTAGTACATCTCTTAAGTTAACATTAGATTTATCGTTATTAGGTACTTCGATTCCTATAGCAGCTTTTCCAGGTATAGGGGCTTCTATTCTAATATCAGAAGAAGCTAATCCTAAAGCTAAATCATCAGATAAATTAACAATTCTACTTACTTTTATTCCAGGTGCAGGTTGTAGTTCATATCTAGTTATAGTAGGACCTTTGCTTATTTGTGTAACCTCTGCAGAAATACCAAAATTATCTAAAATATTTTCTAGTTTTTTAGCATTATTTAGAACAGCTTTATTTTCTTTTTTATCTTGTATTATATTACTCTTTTTCAAAATATTTAATGATGGAAAATCATACTCATTATATTGAGTCTCAGATATTTTTATATTATTAGTAGAGTTTTCATCATTAGTATTATTATTAAGAGTATTATCTTTTATAGATTTATTATCATCTTTAAGTTTAGGTAAGTCATTAATATTTTTTTCTTTTTTATATTCATTTTTTGTATAATCTAGTATCTTTATTTTGTTATTTATATTTTTTTCTTTTTTAGTATCTATCTTTTTATCATTTATAACTTTAGGTTTATGCTTTGATTTAGTTTTATTATTCTTTTTTTTGTTATTTTTATGTTTAATTAATTTTTGTAATATTGTTTCAATATTATTTTTACTAAATCCTATTATTTTATATAATAATTCAACTATACTTATATTAGTAATACTTAGTACAAATATTATTAATAGTGTAAATAATATTAAATATGATCCGATTTTTCCAAATAACTTTAAAAATAAATAGGCAAATATAGATCCAATAATTCCTCCACTTCTATGAAATGATAACATGGAACCTTCTATAGATATTTTAATTCTATCAGATATATCTAACCCTTCTATTGTTGGTAAAAATTTTATATCAAATAATGTAATTAATGTTATAAATGCAATAATTATAAATATACTTTTTTGAGTTTTATAAATTTCTAATTTATTTATTAAATATAGGATTCCTATAATCATAATTAAATAAGGGAATATGTAACCACCTGAACCTATAAGTTGCCAAGTTTTATTTCCAATAAACTTAGCAATTATACCTTTTGAATTAGTATTCATACTATATAGTAGTAATATAGAAAAAGATATTATTAATATTCCTATAACTTCTTTATTAATTTGAGTGTTATGAGATTTTCTATTTTTTTTGTTTTTTTTTGACTTTGTACTCATCTTTTCACCTCTTATTATAAGGCTACTCCTTTCCAAAGGAGTAGCCTTGTTATGTCATTAATTATAACATAATATAAAAAATTATACTATTTTTTTATATTAGTTTTCATTTATTAAGGATTCCAATTTTTTAATAGCAGCATTTAATCCTCCTACTTGATTTATTAGTCCATAATTTACAGCTTCTTCTCCCACTAATATAGTTCCTACATCATTAGCTATTTCATCTGTATCATACATAAGCTTTTGTAAATTTTCTAGTGAAATATCAGTGCTTCTTAATATGAAATTAGAAATTCTTTCTTGCATTTTTTGGAGATATCTAAATGTTTGAGGAACACCTATGACAAGTCCTGTCATTCTTATTGGATGTAAAGTCATAGTGGCAGTAGGTGTAATAAATGAATAATCAGTAGCCGTAGCAAGAGGTATACCTATACTGTGACTACCACCGAGGACAAGAGATACTGTTGGTTTATCTATACTTTTAATCATTTCAGATATTGCAAGTCCTGCTTCAACATCTCCTCCTAATGTATTTAAAATAACTAGTAATCCTTTTATATCTTCATTTCTTTGAACAGAAATGAGTTGGGGAATTATGTGCTCATACTTTGTAGATTTTTTTTGAGGAGGTGAAATATTATGTCCTTCTATTTCACCTATTATTGATGTAAAATGAATGTCTCCTTTACTAGTTGGTATATTACTTACACCTAATGTTTCAATTGATTCTATAATTTTATTTTCATCTTTTTTTGAATCTTTATTTTTATCCACAAAAATACCATCCTTTTTTATTATTATAATGATATTTTTGTCTTTAAATAGATTCTTTATACTTTATACTTTAATAATTATTTAATAATTTAATTCTATTATAATCATATCTTCACCAATTTTTCTAATACTTTTCCACGGTATAGTAATTTCTTTTTTTTCACCAAAAAATTTAAATTGACCTCTTGAATCCGGTACTAATAGAGCTTCTATATTTCCTGTGCTCTCATCAATTAATATATCTGAATCTGCTATTATTCCAAGCCTTCCTCCATCGTTTAAATTTACAATTTCTTTCCCTCCTAATTCACTAAGTGTAACATTTTTTTTGTTTCCTATATCGTATATTTTCATTTTTTTCCCTCCTATTAGATTATATGTTTTATTTTTTATAATATTTCTTTATCAATTATGATAACATTATTTATGATAATATATATAAGAAGTAGATAAATTTATCTACTTCTTATATATATTAATTAATTCTGATTTAATATTCTTATTATCTAATCTTCCTACATATGCAATATTAATATTATCAATATCGAAAGTATTATCTATTACTTCTCTAATAGAACTTTTATTTACTTTATTTATACTATTTATAATTTCATTAGGTGTTTCTATTTTACTATTTAATAATTCGGACTTTCCATAGGAACTCATTCTACTAGAAGTATTTTCTAACCCTAATATGAAATTACCTTTTAATTGTTCTTTGGATTTAAATATTTCTTCTTCCGAAAAAATATTTGCTTTTATTTCCTTTATTTCATCAATAATTATTTTTGATACATCAACTAAATGTTTAGGATTTAAACCTGCATAAATAGTAAATATTCCAGTATCTTTATAAGTTGATGGATATGAGTAAATAGAATATGCTATACCTAAGTCTTCTCTTACTTTTTGAAATAGCCTAGAACTCATACTACCTCCAAAGATATTATTCAATACTAATAAAGAATATATATTTTTAGAAGATTGCTTTAACCCCTCCAAACCTAAACAAAGATGAAGCTGTTCAGTATCTTTATCTTTATATATAATATTTCTTTTTATTGTAGGACTTACCAATTTATTTGTTAACTTTTTTTTATTAGATTTCCACACTCCAAAGTTTTTTTCTAAAGTTTTTAAAATATTTTGTTCATCTATGTTTCCAACAATAGAAATAACAATATTTTCTGGAATATAATACTTTTTGAAATAATCTATTATTAACTCTTTAGTTAAATTGGTTATAGATTCCTTATTACCTAAAATTGGTAATGATAATGGGTGTTTTTTAAATACAGTATTTGATAAAAGATCATGTACTATTTCTTCTGGAGCATCTTCATACATATTAATTTCTTCAATTATTACATTTTTTTCTTTCTCTATCTCATTTGTATCAAAAGTTGAATTGAATAACATATCTTGTAAAATATCTATTGCTAAATCAATGTGATTATCTAGTATTTTTATGTAAAAACAAGTACATTCTTTACTAGTGAAGGCATTCATCTGTCCTCCAACTGAATCAATTTGTTCTGCGATATCTCTGGCAGTTCTATTTTTAGTACCTTTAAATAAAATATGTTCAATAAAGTGGGAAACTCCATTATTATCTTTATTTTCATACCTTGAGCCCGATTCAACCCATAATCCAATTGATATAGAATTTACATATGGTATATTTTCAGTTATTATTCTAATTCCATTTGACAATTTTGTTTTATTATACAATGATTTTCTCTCCTAAAATTAAACTTATTTATTCATTATATTAAAGTATATTTATTAATTCAATATATCTGATATTTTTTCTATTGAAAATCCTTTATCTTTTAGCTTTTCAATAATTATTGGTAATGCTTTAATAGTTTCTTCTTTAGGGTGCATTAAAACTATAGAATTTTTATCTGTTTTTGATATTACTCTTTCTATTATTATATTTTTTGTACTGTCTTTTCTCCAATCTATTGTATCTACTGTCCACATTATAACTTTATGATTTTCTTCTTTAGCAGCTTGAATAGTAAAATCATTAAAACTACCTGAAGGTGGAGCAAATAATTTTGGTTTTTTTCCTATTATTTTAGCTATTATTGTATCTGCCTTTTTAATTTCTTCTAGATTTAAAGTGTAACTCAAATCTCCATAATTTCTATGCATATAACCATGACTACCTATCTCATGTCCATTTTCATACATTTCTCTAAGCATATCAGAGTTTTTTTCTGCCCACTTTCCTGTCACAAAAAAAGTAATTTTTATATTATTATCATCAAAAACTTTTAACATCTCAGGTATTAATTCTTCACCCCAATCAACATTACATGCAAATGATATAGCATTCTTATTGCTATTACCTTCATAATATATATTGCTATTATTAAATGTATGTATTGATTCACTTCTAAAAGATAAATACATAAATAGTGATAATATAATCAAAAATATTAAAATTATATATACCATTTTATACTTTATATATAATATTTTCATAATATACCTCCTAATAGTCTATATAATATATTAATATTCATGATTATTAAATTTATAATCAAAAAAACATAAAACTTTATTAAAGTTTTATGTTTAATTATCTTCTTCAGTTTCAGGTAATGCATCTTTTCTAGATAGATTAATTCTACCTTGCTTATCAATATTTGTTACTTTTACTAAGACTTCATCATCTTTAGATAAAACATCTTCTACTTTCTCTACTCTTTCCTTAGCTATATTAGAAATATGAACTAAGCCTTCTTTACCAGGCAACACTTCTACAAAAGCACCAAAAGGCATTATTTTAACAACTTTTCCTAAGTAAATTTCGCCTACTTCTACCTCTTTCACTATATCGTTTATCATATCAATAGCTTTATTTCCAGCTTCCATATTTTCTGATGCAATAAGAACTTTCCCACTATCTTCTATATCAATTTTAACTCCAGTTTCATCTATTATTTTATTGATAGTTTTTCCTCCAGGACCTATTATATCCCTAATTTTATCAGGATTAACTTCCATAGTAAGAATTCTTGGAGCATAAGGAGATAATTCTTTTCTAGGTGTAGATATAACGCTATTCATCTTATCAAGAATATATAGTCTTCCTTCTCTTGCACGTCTTAATGCTTCAGTCAATACTTCTCTATTAATTCCAGATATTTTAATATCCATTTGTATTGCTGTTATTCCTTCTTCTGTTCCAGCAACTTTAAAGTCCATATCTCCTAGAAAATCTTCCATTCCTTGTATATCACTTAATACAGTTACATTATCATTTTCTTTTATAAGTCCCATAGCAATACCAGCTACATTTGACTTAATAGGAACTCCAGCATCTAAAAGTGCTAGGGTACTTCCACATACACTTGCTTGTGAAGATGATCCATTTGAACTTAAAACTTCAGAGACTAACCTTATTGTATAAGGGAACTCATCTACAGAAGGTATTACAACTTCAAGTGCTCTTTCCGCTAATGCACCATGCCCAATTTCTCTTCTTCCAGGGCCTCTTAAAAATTTAGCTTCCCCTGTACTATATGGTGGGAAATTATAGTGATGCATATATCTTTTAGATTCTTCTTCTCCTAAACCATCTATAACTTGAACATCTCCAGCAGCTCCTAATGTTGCTACAGTTAATGCTTGAGTTTGACCTCTTGTAAATAACCCCGAACCATGAGTTCTAGGAAGTAATCCTACTTCACATGATATAGGTCTAATTTCATCAATTTTTCTATTGTCTGGTCTTATTCCATCTTCACTTATCATTTTTCGTACTTGACTTTTTAGTATAGCTTGTAATGTATCTTCAACATCTTTAATATTATCTGGATAAATTTCTTCAAAATGTAGTACAGTTTCTTCTTTAACTTTCTCTATATTCTCTTTTCTTTCTAATTTATCTTCTGTTTTTATAGCATTTACCATTTTTTCTATAGCGAAATTATTTACTTCTTCTGAGATATCTACATCAGGTAAAAACACTTCAAATTCTGATTTTTCTTTTCCAACTTCATCTTTAATTTCACTTATAAATTCACATATACCTTTTATTTCATCATGTGCTGTAAGTATTGCATCTAACATAGTTTCTTCAGAAATTATGTTTGCTCCTGCTTCAACCATCATGATTGCTTCTTTAGTTCCAGAGACTATTAAATTAAGATCAGATTGATCTCTTTCTTCACTATTTGGATTGATTATTAAATTTCCATCTACTAATCCTACAGAAACAGAACCTGTTGGACCATCAAAAGGAATATCTGAAATACTTAAAGCTATAGATGAACCAATCATTGCTACTATATCAGGTGTATGATCTTGGTCTACAGATAAAACTGTAGTTATAACTTGAACATCATTTCTATAACCTTTTGGAAATAAAGGCCTAATTGGTCTATCAATTAATCTTGAAGTAAGAATTGCTTTCTCACTTGGCCTTCCTTCTCTCTTTATAAAACCACCAGGTATTTTCCCTACAGAATATAGTTTTTCTTGAAAATCTACACTTAAAGGGAAAAAGTCTATACCTTCCTTTGGAGATTTAGAAGCTGTAGCTGTAGCAAGTACTACAGTATCTCCATATTGTATAAGACAAGCACCATTTGCTAGTTCAGCAACTTTGCCTATAGTCACACTTAACTTTTTTCCAGCAAGAGTATACTCAAATGTTTTTTCCATGTTATGCCTCCTAAATTTAATTTACACATTCTTATCATATTTTTGCTCTAAAAATAATAGAGCGGGTAAGCCCCGCTCTTATTATTTCCTTAATCCAAGTCTTTCAATCAATTCACGATATCTATTTACATCTTTTTTCATTAAATAATTTAAAAGACCTCTTCTTTTACCAACCATTTTTAAAAGACCTCTTCTTGAATGATGATCTTTTTTATGTTCCTTTAAATGATCATTTAACTCATTTATTCTATGAGTTAAAATTGCAATTTGTACTTCTGGAGAACCAGTATCTCCTTCGTGAGTTTTATACTCTTCAATAATATTTGTCTTTTCTTCTTTACTTATCATGTAAGTACCTCCTAATATTTTATATTAATCCTGATCCCAAGGATAAAGCCGAGGTAACAATATCCATAGAATAAGGCTCATAAGTTAATTTTACCATAATAATATAATGTTGTAAACATTATTCTGATATAGATCTTATATCAGAATTCATTTGTTCAATTAACTCTTCTTTGCTATTAAATTTTTTTTCATCTCTAAGAAACTCTAAAAATTCAACTTTTATTTCTTCATTATATATGTCTTTATCAAAGTTTAAAATATATGTTTCAATAGAAATATTTTTGTTTTTCTCAAATGTTGGATTAAACCCAACATTTGTTAGGCTATTATATACATTTGATTTATAAGTAGTTTTAGTTTTATATAACCCAATCTTTGGGACAATATAATTACTATTAAGATAAATATTTGCTGTAGGGAACCCTAAGTTTTTACCTCGCTTTTTCCCATGAATAACTTTTCCTTCTACGGAAAATGATCTACCTAAATATTTGTTAGCCTTCTCAACATTTCCTTCTAATATCAATTCTCTAATTAAACTACTACTTACAATTTCTCCATTATTTTTTATAGGCGATACTACATCTACCTTAAAATCATATAAATTACTTAATTTTTTTAATAATTTAGTATCTCCTTTACCTTTATATCCAAATCTATAGTTAAAACCTACAACTATTCTCTTAACATTTAAATTATCAACAAGTATATCTTTAACAAATTTTTCTGGATCCATTTTCATAAACTCTTTACTAAATGCGATCATTACAAGATAATCTATACCTGATTTTTTTAGAATTTCAACCTTTTCATCATTAGTAATTATTAATTTAGGCTCTTCTCTATTAGGTATTATACTAGCAGGATGATTACTAAATGTAAATAATACACTTTTTAAATTTTCTTCTTTAGATTCTTTTATAACATTTTCAATTAAGGTTTGATGACCAATATGTAGTCCATCAAAACTACCTAAACAAATAACAGTATTTTCTTTAATTTTTTCATTAATATTTTTGATTATTTTCATTTTATTCACCTTCAAATTAAAACTTTATTCATCTTTAAAACAGTACAATTATTTTTAAAAACAACCGATCCTATACCTATAAAAGTTTCATCACAATAAATTTTATATTCAGTATCAAGTTTAAATTTAGATATACCTAATCTTTCAGTATCAATATTTAATCCATTTGATATATGCTTATAAAATTTTTTATCAATTATAAATTTGTCCATAAATTCTACAGCGAAATCCATAGGTAGTATAAAACTAAAATCATTACTTTCAACCTGTTTTAAAATATTTTCTAATGTATGAGAATATTTCACTTCAAATTCTCCTACCTTTATTCTCTCTAAAAAAGACATATGTCCAAATGTACCAAGTCTTTCTCCTATGTCATTACATAATGTCCTGACATAAGTTCCTTTAGAACAAGTAACATCAAAAATAATCTTGTTACTTTTAATAGTTACAACATCTATGCTTTCTATATATATTTCTCTAGATTTTCTTTCTACGCTTTCTCCTTTTCTAGCTAGTTCATAAAGTCTTTTACCATTGTGCTTTAATGCTGAATACATTGGAGGAATTTGAGTTGTTTTACCTACAAAACTATTAATAACTTCTATTATTGTATCTCTCGATACAATTTTTCTAGATTCATTTAATATTTTACCATACTTGTCCTGTGTATCTGTAGAAAACCCTAAAGTTAGTTCTGTTCTATATTTTTTATTTTCATATTGAATATATTCTATTAATTTTGTTGACTTACCGATACAAATTGGTAAAACACCAGCAGCATTTGGATCTAATGTACCAGTATGACCTACTTTTTTCATATTCAAAGTTTTTCTTATAAAATTTACAACATCATGTGATGTCATAGCAGATGGTTTTAATACATTAATTATACCATTCATATATATCACCTTAATTTTTTATTTATTAACTCTAATAGTTCATATTTTATTTTTTCTATATTCCCTTCTACAACCATTCCTGCAGCTTTTTTATGGCCTCCACCATTAAAATGAGTTGCAATATGTGATACATCTAAATATGATTTTGACCTTAAACTAACTTTATATTTATTAATATCTATTTCTTTAATTACACCTGCAATTTCTATGTTTTCAGTATCTCTAATAAACTCCACTATACCTTCTATATCACTAACTGAAGCATTAGCTTTTCTCATCATATTTTTAGTAATAATAGTTATTCCAACTTTATTATTATAATGAAACTCTATTTTTTTGATAGCTTCTATAAATATACTTGTCGTTTCAATAGATCTATTTTGATATAAATAAAATATAATTTTAGATTTGTCAATATTGTATTCTAATAATTCAGAAGCTATTCTATGTGTATTAGCATCTGTACTTTCATATTTAAAGCTACCAGTATCTGAAGATATACCTGTATATAGTGCCTCAGCAATATCTTTATCTATAAATAAATTATTCTCTTTTAATAATTTAAATATAATTTCAGATGTTGAGCTTGCATCTGAATCTACAATATTAATTTCTCCAAAAAGATTATTAGACTTATGATGATCTATATTAATAATGCTTTTAAAATTTTCAATAACATTATTAATAGCACCTATTCTATTTAAATCACCACAATCTAATGTTATTAATGTAGAATCATCATCAATATTCTTTAAAATTTTTAAATCTGATAAATAGTTCATATGATTTAAAAAATTAAAAGTATCTGGAATTTCATCTGATTTTAATAATATAACTTTTTCTCCATATTTATGTTTTAAAGATTTACCAAGTGCCATTAAGGAACCTATGCTATCACCATCTGGATTAATATGAGAAACTAGATAGATTTTGTTTGATCTATCTAGTTTCTTTAATATATCACTCTTCATCCTTATCCTCATCTTCTTTAATACTATCAATAAGTTTTGAAATGTAAATACCATTTTCAATAGAATTATCAGTATTAAATATAGGCTCTGGAATATAACGCAACTTCATTTTCTTTCCAATTTCTTTCCTTATATAACCTGAGGCACTTTTTAATGCTTCCAATGTATCTTTTTTTTCTTTATCGCTTCCTAATACAGAAATAAAGATCTTAACATATCTTAAATCATTAGTAACTTCTACATCAGTTATAGTTGTCATAGTAGCTATTCTTGGATCTTTAAGTTCTTTCAATATCATTGAACTAACTATTTTTTTAATTTCTTCAGATATTCTTGCTGTTCTTTTTGAACTCATTTAGTTCACCTTCCTAAATTATTACCTTTCTATTTCTTCCATCACAAAGGCTTCAATAATATCTCCTTCTTTAATATCATTATAATTTTCTATACCTATACCACCTTCATACCCTGTAGCTATTTCTTTAACATCATCTTTAAATCTTCTTAAAGAAGATATTTCTCCTTCATGTATAACAATATTATCTCTTAATAACCTTACACTTGAATTTCTTGTTACTTTTCCGTTAAGAATATATACTCCTGCAATTACTCCTGCATTAGGTACTTTAAATGTTGCCCTTACTTCAGCTCTACCTTGAACAACTTCTTTATATTCAGGTTCAAGCATACCTTTTATTGCGTTTTCAATATCTTCTATAGCTTTATATATAATTCTATATGTTCTAACATCTACTGATTCTCTTTCTGCTAAATTAGTAGCAGATGTTGTAGGTCTAACATTAAAACCAATAACTATTGCATTAGAAGCAGTAGCAAGCATTATATCACTCTCAGTAATAGCACCTACTCCTCCATGAATAGGGTTCACCTTAACTTCTTGATTACTTAACTTAACTAAAGCATCTTTCACAGCTTCAATAGAACCTTGAACATCAGCTTTTATTATTATATTAAGATCCTTAACTTCTCCAGTTTTTATCTGATCAAATAAATCATCTAAAGAAATATTTTGTTTTGATTTAATTTGATCTCTTTTAATTTGATCTTTTCTTTGATCTGCAAGTTCTCTAGCCTTTTTATCATCTTTTGCAGCAAATAGCTTATCTCCTGCTTGTGGAACTTCAGATAAACCTAATATTTCTACTGCAGTAGATGGGCTTGCTTTTTTAACTCTTTTGCCATAACTATCAATCATTGCTCTAACTCTACCACTTGCAGTTCCTGCTATGATAGAATCTCCTATTCGCAATGTTCCCTTTTGGATTAATACTGTTGCAACAGGACCTCTACCTTTATCAAGTTCAGCTTCTATTATTGTTCCAACTGCTTTTCTATTAGGATTAGCTTTTAATTCACTCATTTCAGATACTAAAAGTATCATTTCTAAAAGCTCATCTAATCCTTCTTTTTTAATTGCTGAAACTGGAACAGTTATAACATCGCCACCCCAATCTTCTGGAACTAAACCATGTTCAGTTAATTCTTGCTTAACTCTATCAGGGTTAGCCTCTGGTTTATCCATTTTATTGATTGCTACTATTATAGGTACATTTGCTGCTTTAGCATGATTTATTGCCTCTATTGTTTGTGGCATTACACCATCATCTGCAGCAACAACTAAAATTGCAACATCAGTAACTTGAGCACCTCTAGCTCTCATAGAAGTAAATGCTTCATGGCCTGGTGTATCTAAAAATACTATTTTATTACCATTTATATTAACTGTAGATGCTCCTATATGTTGTGTAATTCCTCCAGCTTCTCTTTGAGTAACATGACTTTCTCTTATAGCATCTAATAAAGATGTTTTACCATGATCAACATGACCCATTACTGTTACTACAGGTGGTCTTAAGATAAGATTTTCTTCATTATCTTCAAAATCTAATTCTTCTTCTTGTCTTTCTTCTAATGTTTTAGCTTCTCTTGTTTCAAAGCCGTATTCAGATACTATTAATTCAGTAGTATCTTCATCTAATTCTTGATTAATATTAGCCATTATACCCATACCAATTAACTTCCCAATCAATTCATTAGTAGAAACATCTAATTTATCTGCTAATTCTTTTACTGTTACTTTACCTTCTAGCTCTATTACATTTTCTTCATTCTCTTCACTTACATTATCTTGTTTTATATTATTATCGATGTCATTTTCTCCTTCATATTTATTGGAATTTGATTTTAATTCATTAGGCTTTTTATCAAATAATTCTTTTAAAATTTTAGCCTCATCATCATCTATAGTACTCATATGACTACTTACCTCTATATCTAATTCCTTCATTTTATTAATTAATTCTTTACTGCTAATCTCAAGTTCCTTTGCCAACTCATAAACTCTTTTTTTTGCCATATTACATTCACCCCCTAGAATATTAGGTGATACATTTATAACTTTTCTTTCAATGTATCTGAAAACTTTTTATCTGTCACTGCAAAAACAGATATATACTCTTTTCCTAAAGCACTTCCTAATGCCAATTTATCACTAAAATATATTGTCTCAATATTATGTTTTTTGCTTAAGTTCTCAAACTTCTTTTTAGTATTTATAGAAGAATCATTGGCTAAAACTATTAAATAACATTTATTAAACTTTATAGCTTCTAAGGATTTATATTCGCCTGTTCTTATTATATTCGCCTTTTGTCCTATACCAATAAAAGATAAAATATCATTCATGTTGATTTATTTCCTTCTTTAATTCTTCATAAACTTCAGATGAAATATTTGATTTAAAAGTTTTATTTAAAGATTTATTTTCAAATGATCTATTTATACATTCAGAATTATTGCAAATATATGCACCTCTACCATTTGCTTTTCCTTTATCATCAATAAAAATATCTCCTTGTTTGTTTTTAACAATTCTTATCAATTCTTTTTTTTCTTTTCTTTCTCCACATATAATACATTTTCTAAGAGGAATTTTCTTGTTTTTCATTTATATTCACTCCTATTCTTCTATTTCTTCACTTGACTCATCATTATATTGTGTCTCACTTTTAATATCTATTTTCCAACCTGTTAATTTAGCAGCAAGTCTAGCATTCTGACCTTCTTTTCCAATTGCTAATGACAATTGATAATCAGGAACAATTATAGATGCACTTTTTTCATCTTCATTTATTTGAACATCTAAAACCTTTGCTGGACTTAAACTATTAGCTATAAATACTGATGGATCTTTACTCCAGTTTACTATATCAATTTTTTCACCATTTAACTCATCTACCACTGCTTTTACTCTAGTTCCATTTTGTCCTACACAAGCGCCAACTGGATCAACATTTTCATTATTAGAATATACAGCAATTTTAGTTCTAGAACCTGCTTCTCTAGATATGCTAAAAATATCTACAATTCCTTCTTGTATTTCTGGAACTTCTAATTCAAAAAGTCTTTTAACTAAGCCAGGATGACTTCTAGATAATAAAATCTGTGGACCTTTTGAAGTCTTTTTAACCTCAATAATATATGCTTTTATTCTATCATTATGATTATACGTTTCATTTGGTATTTGTTCTGCCGGTAATAATATTCCTTCAGTTTTCCCTAAATCTACTAATACATTATTGTTTAATTTTTGAATTATTCCTGTTACTATTTCATTTTCTCTATTAATGAAGTCTCCATAAATAATATCTCTTTCAGCTTCTCTAATTCTTTGTACAACAACTTGCTTTGCTGTTTGTGCTGCTATTCTTCCAAAATTCTTAGGTGTAACTTCAATATTTATTACATCTCCTATAGAATATCTATTATCTATTTCCTTTGCATCTTCTAATGATATCTCTAAAAGTTCATCTTCAACTTGTTCTACAACATCTTTCTGTGCATAGACTTTTACATCTCCTGTAGTATTATCTATTACCACCTCTACATTTTGTGAAGAGCCAAAATTTCTCTTATATGCAGATATCAATGCAGCTTCAATAGCTTCTATTAATATTTCTTTAGAAATACCTTTCTCTTTTCCAATTTCATCAAGGGCCTGTATAAAATCAGCTTTCATCCCCATTTTACCTCCTTAAAATTTAATAGCAATGTTAATTTTTGCTATATCAGTTCTATTTATTTTTATATCTTCTTCATTATTATTTATAATTATGATATTTTCATCAAAGTCAATTAATTCACCAACAAAGGTTTTAGAATTCTTAATCTTCTTATATAAATTAACTTCCACTTCTTTATTTAAAGCTCTTTTAAAATCTTTATCATTTTTAAATGGTCTATCAATACCTGGAGAAGAGACTTCTAAAAAATAATTTTCTTTTATAGGATCATGCTCATCCATTTTTTCACTTGTCTTTTTACTGAAATTTTGACAATCATCTATACTTACTCCACCTGGCTTATCAATAAATACTCTCAAATATTTATACGGTCCTTCCTTCACATACTCTAAATCAACTAACTCAAAATCCATTTCTTGTGAAATAGGATATACAATATTATATACCTTTTTTTCAACCTCTTTTTTATTCATAACTTTCACCTCCAAATTATTTAACTATATTTTACGTAAATATCCATTAAATAATACAATTAAGCTAAAAGTAAAGAGTGGGTTTTAAACCCACTCCTCTCCCAACAATCTTATATTAACTATAATATATCATATAGATTGATAAAAATCAAATACTGAATAAGTCTAGTTGATTACTTTCACTCATTCCTTCTAAACACCCATGAATTTTTAATGCTTCTATAACTGTCTTACTTACTTTAGCTCTCTTAGTAATATCTTCTATAGATAAAAATTTACCTTTGTTTCTAGCTTCTACTATACTTTTAGCAGCATTCTCTCCTACACCCTGAAGAGATTTTAGAGGAGGTAATATTCCATCTTTTTCAATAATAAAAATATCACTATCTGACTTATATAAATCTACTTTTTTGAAATTAAATCCTCTTGCATACATTTCAAAAGCTACTTCTAATACCGTCAAAAGATTTTTTTCTTTAGCTGTTTTATCATTTCCTATATCTTCTAACTCATTTATTTTTTCTTTTACAGAATCTATGCCTTTTACAATTAACTCTGCATCAAAATCAGCTGCCTTCATAGTAAAATAAGTTGAATAAAAAGCTTCAGGGTGATGAACTTTAAAATATGCTATTCTAAATGACATCATAACATATGCAACAGCATGTGCTTTAGGAAACATATATTTTATTTTTTTACATGACTCTATATACCATTCTGGTATATTATTATCTCTCATATATTTTTCTTCTTCCTCTGTTAACCCTTTACCTTTTCTAACTTTTTCCATTATTTTGAAAGAACGTTTTTTATCTAAACCATTATATATAAGATACATCATTATATCATCTCTTGTAGATATAACTTCCTTCAATGTAGTAATACCATTTGCAACTAATTCTTGTGCATTATTTAACCAAACGTCTGTACCATGTGAAAGTCCACTAATCCTTACTAGTTCTGCAAAAGTTGTTGGACTTGTATCTAATAACATTTGTATTACAAATTTTGTTCCAAATTCAGGAATACCGAGAGAACCTGTTTTATAATTAAAATCATCTACTTTAATATTCAATGTATCTAAAGATGTAAATATTGCCATAGTATCATTATCATCTAAACTAATTTTTTGAGCATCTACTTCTGTTAAATCCTCAAGCATTCTTATAATGGTCGGTGTATCATGTCCTAATAAATCTAGTTTCAATATTCTACCACTTATAGAATGATAATCAAAATGAGTAGTTATAACACCAGAATCAGAATTGTTAGCAGGATATTGTATAGGAGTAAAGTCATATATATCTTTATCTTGAGGAACTACCATTACACCTCCTGGATGCTGTCCTGATGTTCTTTTTATTCCTGTACAACCTTTTATAAGTCTATTAGTTTCCGTTCTATTTAATAATAATTCTCTTTCTTCATGATATTTTCTAATAAACCCATATGCAGTTTTATCAGCAATAGTTCCTATAGTTCCAGCTCTATATACATGACCTTTTCCAAATAACTCTTCAGTATATTGCATTGCAACAGTTTGCTCTTCACTTGCAAAGTTAAGATCAATATCTGGTTCTTTATCTCCTTCAAAACCTAAAAATACTTCAAAAGGTATATCAAATCCATCTTTATTATATTCTGTTTTACATTTAGGGCATATTTTATCTGGCATATCCACACCAGAACCTACAGAACCATCCATTATAAACTCACTATTTTTACAATTTGGACATACATAATGTGGTGGTAGTGGATTAACTTCAGTGATATCACTCATAGTAGCAACAAATGATGAACCAACAGAGCCCCTTGAACCTACTAGATATCCATCTTCTAAAGATTTTTTTACTATTTTATGAGATATAATATATAACACAGCATATCCATTACTAATAATAGAATTTAGCTCCCTATCTAATCGTTTTTGAACAATATCTGGCATAGGATCTCCATAAATACTTTTTGCTTTTTCATAAGTCATGTTTTTTAAATCTTTGTCTGATCCTTCTATAACTGGAGGAAAAGTTCCATCTGGTATAGGTAAAATTTCTTCTATGCTATCAGCTATTAAGTTTGGATTTTTGATTACTACTTCTTCTGCAATTTTTTTACCCAAATATGAAAACTCTTCAATCATTTCATCAGTAGTTTTAAAGTATAAAGGAGCTTGATTGTCAGCATCAGAGAACCCCTTTCCACTCATTAGTATTCTTCTATACACCTCTTCATGAGGATCAAGAAAATGACTATCACCAGTAGCTACGACTAATTTATTATATTTTTTACCTAAATAATAAATTTTCTTATTAATATTTTTGATTTCTTCTTCATCTTTTACCATACCTTTTTCTATTAGAAATTTATTGTTTCCAATAGGCTGTATTTCTAAATAGTCATAAAAATTTATAATATCTCTAATTTCATTTTGTGATTTATTTCTAAGTATTGCTCTATATAGCTCTCCTGCTTCACAAGCGGTACCTATTATAAGTCCTTCCCTATATTTATTCATTAATGATTTAGGAATTCTAGGTTTTCTATAAAAATAGTCTAAATGACTATATGATATAATTTTATAAAGATTTTTTAATCCTGTATAGTTTTGAGCATATATTGTCACATGAAAAGAATCCTGTGATTTAAAATTCACAGTATTACTAAATGTTGTGTTTATATCTTCTAATTTTTTTACGCCTCTTTGTTTTACATCTTCAATCATCTTTAATAGTATCTCAGCTGTAGCTTTTGAATCATCTACTGCTCTATGATGATTTTCTAAGCTAATATTTAAATATTTAGCTATTTTATTTAATTTATGACTTTTTAAATGAGAATATAACTCTCTAGAAAACTGTAAAGTATCCAATACTGGATTAGATAAAGTTACATTTATTTTCTCAAACTTTTTATTTATAAATCCCATATCAAATGATGCATTATGTGCAACTAATACAGCTTCACCGATAAAATCTTGAAATTTTGGAAGTATTTTATCAATTGTTTCTTTATCTTTTACCATATCATTAGTAATTCCAGTAAGTTCAATTACTTTTTGTGGAATTTCCTTTTCTGGATTAACAAGTTCACTAAAAGTATCTAAAATCTCACCATTTTTTATTCTAACAGCACCTATTTCTGTTATACCATCATTTACAGGAGAAAAACCTGTAGTTTCAATATCAAATACAATATATTCACAATCTATATTTTGTTCTCTTGAATTTATCACTATTTGCTTAGAATCATTTACAAGATAACCTTCTACACCATAAAGCGCCTTAACACCATGTTTCTTTGATGCATTCATTGCTTCTGGAAATCCTTGTACAACTCCATGATCTGTAATTCCTACGGCTTGATGTCCCCACTCTTTTGCTCTTTTCATATAATCTTCTATATTTGTCATTCCATCCATATCACTCATTTGTGTATGAAGATGAAGTTCTACTCTTTTCTCTTTATAGGTATCTTTTCGTTTAGTCAAATATGACTTTTTAATCCCTTTACCCATCATTACTAATTCTCTTGAAAAAGTATCATACATTATACCACCAGTTATAATATAAGCTTCTCCTATACTTAAGTCCTCATCTATTTGAGGTTGTTGCTTTTTATTGGCAAATATTTTAACTTGCATCGAACCAGTAAAATCAGTAATACTAATCATATATATTTTTTTATCATTTTTTATATCTTTAGTTTGTATATCAAATACTTCACCTTTTATTGTGACAGTTCCAGAATTCGTATTTATACTGTCCATAGATATTATATCTTCATCAACTCTTTTCCCATATACAAAGTTATTTTTAGAGTTAGATTTAGTACTTTTATTTTTTGTAGAATAATTTGATTGAGAGTTCACATTTATTTTTTCAATCATTTTCTTTTCTACTATTTTCTTTTGTTCGTAATGATCATTATAATTGATACTTTGTTCTTTATTAGCATATATCTGTACATCTATATCTATATCAAATTCTTGTTTAAAATTATTTTTTATAATCTTATCAATTTTCTTTTCTATAATTCTGTGCATAAATAATTCATCATCTATAATTAAAACAAGATTATTGTTCTCTATTTTTTTTACTATTTTATTAACTAACCCTGAACTAGAAGGTAAATATTTTTTTATAATATATTCAACATTGCTCCAATAATCATTTATTACGAAACTTATATTGTTAAATTTAAAGTTATATTTTATATATATGTTTATTCTTTTTAACCCATGTATAATTGACTTAAATGAACTTTTAAAATTTTCAATTTCATTATATTTTATGATTTTATCACTTATAAGTTTTATTGTTACTATTTTTTTATTTTTATCTAAGTACACTCTTTCAATATAACAATTTTTTATATTATTGCTACATTTAATATTATATTTATTAATTAATGAATCTATTTTTTTGTAATGCATCTTTTATTCCCCCTAACATTACTTATGGGTTATTTTAAGTACATCTTTAATTTGAGATAATTCACTTATAACTTCAACATTATCAGTTTTTTTATTACTTTTAAGCAATAAGTTAATTATAATTTTATCATCTTCTATATGGTTAAAATCAATTGAAACTATTGTTAAATCCATATTTCCGGTAACTTGACCAATTTTACCAAGTTGTCCTGGCTTATTTATTGTTACTAATCTTATTTTCAAATATTTATCATTTCTTAAAAATTTATTTTCAATACTAGAAAACAATAACAAAGTTATAAATATTAAAAAAGTAACTAAAATTGCTCCAAAATAAAATCCAGCACCAATAGCCAGTCCAACACATGCAACAGCCCATAAACTTGCAGCAGTGGTTAGACCTTTTACAGAAACGCCTTCTTTTATTATTGTACCAGCACCAAGAAAACCAATACCACTTATTACTTGTGCTCCAATTCTCGTAGGATCTACATTTGAATATCTAAAGTCATCTGATATATATAGTCCTACAATCATTACTAAAGTTGCACCTACACATACTAAAATATGTGTTCTAAATCCAGCAGGTCTTTTTATACTTTCTCTTTCTATTCCTATTATTCCAGATAAAATTATAGATATAACTAATTTAAGAGCTATTTCCATATAATCTATTTTAATCTACCTCACTATACTAAAATCATAATTTTTCTATTTCTTTTACCAGTTCATCAATAAGATTATTTTCTTTCACTTTTTTTATTACTTTGCCTTTTTTAAATATTAATCCTAATCCATTACCACCTGCAATTCCAATATCAGCTTCTTTAGCTTCACCAGGACCATTAACTTCACACCCCATAATAGCTACTTTAATAGGCTTATTCATATGTTCTATTTTTTCTTCAACTTCACTAACTATCTTTTCTAATGCAATACGTGTTCTTCCACATGTAGGACATGAAATTACCTCAATTTTATCATTTAGTAAACCTAGTGATCTTAAAATTTGTTTTCCTACTTTTACTTCTTCTATAGGACTTCCAGTAAGAGATACCCTTATAGTATCACCAATACCTTTAGCAAGTAATGAACCAATACCTATAGATGATTTAATAGTCCCTTTCCAAATTGATCCTGATTCAGTTATTCCAATATGAAGTGGATAATCTACAATTTGAGATAGTTTTTCATATGCTTTTATTGTCATATGAATATCAGTAGACTTTACCGATAATACAATTTTTTCAAAATTCATTTCTTCTAATATTCTTACATGCTCCATTGCACTTTCTACCATAGAGTTTACATTAACCCCATCATATTTTTCTAAAAATTCTTTCTTTATAGATCCAGAGTTAACACCTATTCTTATAGGAATATCTTTTTCTTTACATCTATTTACTATTTCCTTAACTCTTTCTTTATTACCAATATTACCTGGATTAATCCTAAGGCCATTAACTCCACTTTTTATTGCTTGTAGTGCTAATTTATAATCAAAGTGAATATCTGCAATAATAGGAATATCAACCTGATTTTTTATCTTTTCTAAAGCTAAAGCAGACTCCATATCAGGAACAGCAAGTCTTATAATGTCACAATCCACTTGTTCTAAAAGTTTAATCTGCGATACTGTTTTTTTTATATCTCTTGTATCAGTATTTGTCATAGATTGTACAGTAACTGGAAAATCACTACCTATCCCAACATTACCATAGTAAAAATTTTTTGTCTTATTTCTCATTATTAACACCCCTAAAAAATATTTAATCTACTTAAATCATTATAAGATATAAATATCATTAAAGCCATTAATATTGCAAAACCAATAAAATGAATCATTCCTTCTTTTTCAGGATCTAGTGGTTTTCCTCTTAATAACTCTATAAGTATAAATAATATTCTACTTCCATCTAATGCTGGAATTGGAAGCAAATTAAAAAATCCTAAATTGATATTTATAAATGCAGCTAAATTTAATACACTTAAAAAACCATATTTTGTAGTCTCACCAATTAATTGAACTACTCCAATAGGACCAGCAACATCTGAAGTACTAACATTACCAGTAAGTGCCATTTTGATGAAATCAAACATTAGAGATATCATAAATATAAGATTATTAAAAGCATATTTAATAGATCCTATAAAAGATGGTATAGTCTTTGAGCTTATTCCAATTAATTTATTACCATTTTCATCTTTCTGAGGTGTTAAAGAAAAACTTAAACTTTCCCCATCTCTTAAAACAGTAATATTAATTTTATCTTCTGTATTAGTTATTATATCTTTGCTCTCTTGCCAACTTTCAATTTTTTTATTATTAATTAATACAATTTCATCTCCACTTTTAATACCAGCAATATCTGCCGGACCATTTTCAGTCACCTTATCAATAGTAGTAGTTGGTGAACCTACAACTATTGATATTACAAAATATATAATTAAAGCTAGTAAAAAGTTCATTATAGCACCAGAAGCTAAAACTAAAATTCTAGAAATAGGAGATTTATTGCTGAAACTTCTTTCATCCTCTGACTTTTCATCTTCACCTTCCATTTTAACATAGCCACCTATAGGAAGTATACGTAATGAATATTCTGTTTCTCCCTTATTAAATTTTGTAATTCTAGGTCCCATACCTATAGAAAATTCTTGAACTTTTATACCTACTAATTTTGCAGTAGCAAAATGTCCAAACTCATGTACCAATACTACGATAAAGAATATTATAATCGCTGTAATTGCTGTAGTCATATACTTCACTCCTATATTAAAGTTTTAATAATTCTTTTACTTTTCTTCTTGCCCAATCGTCACTATATAAGACATCATCAATAGTTGGGTTTTTTATATTCTTATGAATATCTAGTATCTTCTCTATTGTATTTGGTATATCATAAAACTTAATTTTTTCTTTTAAAAATAAATCTACTAATACTTCATTAGATGCATTTAAAACAGAAGGCATAGTACCATTTTCTCTTAAAGCTCTATATGCAAGAGATAAAGAAGGGAATGTTTCTAAATCAGGGCTTTCGAAAGTTAACTTATATATATCAGTTAGATTTAATTTTTCTAAATTATTGTTAATTCTATCAGGATATGTTAAAGCATATTGTATTGGTATACGCATATCTGAAACTCCAAGTTGTGCTATAACGCTACCATCAATATATTCAACCATTGAATGAATTATGCTTTGAGGATGTACTACAACTTCTATATCTTCTACATCTACATCAAATAACCATTTAGCTTCTATCACTTCTAATCCTTTATTCATTAAAGTAGATGAATCAATTGAAATTTTTCTTCCCATATCCCAATTTGGATGTTTAAGAGCATCTTTATAGTTTATATTTATCAAATCTTCTTTATTTTTACCCCTAAAAGGTCCTCCTGAAGCTGTTAAAATAATTTTATTTATTTCATTTTTTTTCTTTGAAGTTAAAGATTGAAAAATAGCAGAGTGCTCACTATCCACAGGTAATAAAGAACCTTTATTTTTTTTGATTTTTTCTATTACTATATTTCCTGCAGTTACTAAAGTTTCTTTGTTAGCTAATGCAATAGTTTTTCCACTTTCTATTGCAGCAAGTGTTGGCTTTAATCCTATCATACCTACAACTGAAGTAATTAAAATATCTATATTTTCATATTCACTTAACTTTATTAACCCTTCTAACCCACTATAAACTTTTATATTATAAGGTTTTAATTTTGTTTTTAATACATCAGCATTATATTTATTAAAAACTGCAATGATTTCAGGTTTGAATTCAAGTGCTTGTTTCTCTAGTAAATCAATATTATTATTTCCACTTAATGCTGTTATATTAAATAAAGATTTATTTTCTCTTATAATATCTAAAGCTTGAGTTCCAATAGAACCAGTAGAACCAAGAATTCCAATGTTTTTCAAAAAACCACTCCTAACTTAATCTGTATAACTATTATAACTTATATAAAATAATTAATAAAATAAAACACTAAAGGAGCAATAAATAGTATACTATCAAATCTATCTAATATTCCTCCATGACCAGGCATAATATTTCCATAGTCTTTAATTTTTATATATCTTTTAATTTTAGATGCTGATAAATCTCCTATAATAGAAGCTATAGAACAAATTAAAGCAAGTAATATATACATATATATATTAGTCATCCCTATAAATTTCACAAAAATTAAAGTTGTAATTATAGATCCTAATAACCCACCAACTGCTCCTTCAATGGTTTTTTTAGGACTAAGTATTGGTGCTAATTTTCGCTTTCCAATTAATCTCCCTGTGAAATATGCAAAAGTATCCGTTGCAAAAGCAATTATAAATATCAACCAAACCAATATATTTTCACTTAAAAATGATATATGAATCAATGAATAAGGTATATAGATACTACAAAGTAAACTTAAAGCTATTTCATAAATATTATAATCCTTATTAAACACATATATAAACATAAGTATTAAAAAATTTATTATAATAGTAAAATTAATTATTTGAAAAGAACCAAATATTGATATTATAAATAAAGAAATAGCATATAAATATAAATATTTGGTAATTTTTATTTCTATATGTTTAAATGCTTGTATAAACTCTTTTATACCTATTAAACTAATTACTAATACACCAAATTTTAAAACAATTCCTCCAGTTATAACTGTTAAAAGTAAAATTATACTACCTAATAAACCACTAATTATTCTTGTTTTCATTTTTAAACCACCTCATAATTAAATTCCTCCAAATCTTCTATTTCTATTTTGAAAGTCATATATTACCCTATGTAATTTATCAGGATAAAATTCAGGCCAATTCTCATCAATAAAGAAAAATTCAGTATAAGCAATTTGATAGTTTAAAAAGTTACTTAGTCTTTTCTCACCACTTGTTCTTATTAATATATCTGGATCTGGTTGATTTCCAGTATATAAATATTTTTTAAATTCTTCTTCATTTATATCATTTATTGATACTCTATTGTTTTTAATGTCTTCATATAATAATTTACTAGCTCTTAATATTTCATCTCTGCCACCGTAATTTAATGCTATATTTAATTCTAATTTAGTATTATTTTTGGTTAGATCTATAGCATATTCTATTTCTTCTACAATATTCTTATCCAATATAGAAATATCTCCTAATATATTTATTCTTACATTGTTATTATGAATTTTGTTCAACTTTTTTCTTAAGAATTCAACTAATAACTTCATTAAATAATCTATTTCATCTTTTGGTCTACTCCAATTTTCTGTTGAAAAAGCATATAGAGTTAAATGTTTTATACCCAAATTGCCACACTCTTCTACTGTATCCATAACCCTTTTTACTCCTTCTCTATGACCTGCAGTTCTAGGAAGAAATCTTTTTTTAGCCCATCTCCCATTACCATCCATTATTATAGCTATATGATTAGGTAATTCTTTTTTTTTGATTTCTTCTTTAAAAATTATATTGTTATTATTTTTAAATATATCCAATTTAATACCTCCACTATAATGATTAAAACCCCTTCTAAAAGAAGGGGATTAAAATGCACATACTATAATTTTAATTGAATTTTCTTTTATGTCAAATTTAATCACACGTAAATGTTCTAGATTATCTACGAATTTTTTATTAGTTCCTTTTGTTTCTACTATATTAATAGAAAGATCATTATCTATTAAATTGAAAGCTTCTTCTAATGGCAAGCCAATAATATCAAGATTATCCAAAGTTTAAACCTCCATTAATTCAGATTCTTTCTCCTTTGCTAATCTGTCTATTTCTTTTATATAAGTATCAGTTAATTCCTGAACTTTATCTTCTGCCTTTACTAATTCATCATCAGATAATTCACTTTTTTTATTTAATTTTTTCAATTCATCATTTGCATTTCTTCTTTCATTTCTAATAGCTACCTTGGATGCTTCTGCTATTTTACCTAATGTCTTAATCATATCACGTCTAGTTTCTTCAGTTAATTGTGGAATTATAAGTCTAATAGTTTTGCCATCACTTGAAGGATTTAATCCTAAATCACTTTTTTGTATAGCTTTTTCAATTTCTGTAAGAGAATTTGCATCCCATGGAGATATCAATAATTGTCTTGCTTCCGGAACTGAAATATTTGCAATTTGATTTAATGGTGTTGCTGCTCCATAATAATTTACCATTATCTTATCTAATAATGATGGATTTGCCCTTCCAGCTCTTATTGTTTTAAGTTCTTCATTAAAAGTTTTTACAGTTTTCTTCATTTTATTCTCTACATTTTTATGAACATCTAAATACATAACTAATCCTCCTTTAATTTTGTACCAATTTCAGCACCAAATACAACTTTTGTTATATTTTCTGGTTCTTCAATACTAAAAACTATTATTGGTATATTGTTATCTTTACATAGTGATGCAGCGGTGGAGTCCATTACTTTAAGTTCTAAATTTAATATTTCTTTATACTTTAATTTTTCAAATTTCTTAGCATCTGGATTTTCTTGAGGGTCTGAATCATATACTCCATCTACTCCTTTTTTTGCTAATAAAATAACTTCAGATTCAATTTCAGCAGCTCTCAAAGCAGCAGTAGTATCAGTTGTAAAATATGGATTACCAGTTCCTGCAGCAAATATAACTACTCTTCCTTTTTCTAAATGTCTTACTGCTTTTCTTTTAATATAAGGTTCTGCAATTTGCCTCATTTCAATAGCAGTCTGTACTCTAGTTAATACTCCTATATTTTCAAGAGCATCTTGCATAGCAAGAGAGTTTATAACAGTAGCAAGCATTCCCATATAATCCGCAGTACTTCTATCCATTTCTTTGCTACTTCTACCTCTCCAAAAATTACCTCCGCCAACAACAATAGCTACTTCCACTCCTGATTGTTGAAGATTCTTTACTTGTTTTGCAATTTTTATTATTGTATTTTCATCTAAGCCAAATTTTTTATCTCCACTTAAAGCTTCTCCACTTAATTTTAATACCACTCTTTTATATATAGGTTTATCCATATAAACACTCCTAAATTATATTATTCTACATAAATATAAAAATACCTTTTTTATTTTACTTATTTAAATGGAGAACATTTAATGTTCTCCATTTAAATAAGTGATTATTTTCCCATTTGCTTAGCTACTTCATCAGCAAAGTTTTCTTCTTTTTTCTCTATGCCTTCGCCAACTTCATAACGAGTAAATCTTCTGATTTTTAAGTTTTCTCCTAATTTTGCTATTTTTTCATTTAATAAGTCCTTTATAGTTTTATCAGGATCTTTTATAAAAGGTTGTTCTAATAAACATACTTCTTTATAATATTTTTCAATTCTTCCTTCAACCATTTTATCAACTATTTTTTCAGGTTTACCTTCATTTAATGCTTGTTGTCTCAAAATTTTCTTTTCAGCTTCAATTTTATCTGCTGGTACTTCTTCTCTTGAAACAAATTCTGGATTTTGAGCTGCAATTTGCATAGCAACATCTCTAGCAAAATCTTTAAATCCTTCGTTTTTAGCAACAAAATCTGTCTCACTATTTACTTCTACCATTACACCTATTCTTCCACCATGAATATATGCTTCTATTATTCCTTCAGCTGCTACTCTATCAGCCTTTTTTGCAGCTTTTGAAAGTCCTTTTTCTCTTAATAACTCTATAGCCTCATCAATGTTTCCTTCAGTTTCTACTAAAGCTTTTTTACAGTCCATCATACCTGCACCAGTTTTTTCTCTTAAATCTTTTACTATTGCCGCTGTTATTGCCATTTGGACTCCTCCTCATTTTCTAGTTAATATTAATAAATGGCAAGAGTAGTAAGGGAAAAATCCCTTATATGCCCTTACCATTTAGATTATTCATTATCTTCTATTTGTTCGCCTTGCTTACCTTCTAATACAGCATTTGCCATAGTTTCAGTAAGTAGCTTAACTGCTCTAATAGCATCATCGTTTCCTGGTATTACATAATCTACTTCATCTGGATCACAATTAGTATCAACTATTGCAATTACAGGAATACCTAAAATTTTTGCTTCTCTAACAGCAATTTTTTCTTTTCTAGGATCGACTACGAATAATACATCTGGTAATCTTTTCATGTCTTTAATTCCACCAAGAAACTTTTCAAGTCTTTCTTCTTCATGTTTTAATTGTATAACTTCTTTTTTAGGAAGTAAATCATATGTTCCATCTTCTTCCATTTTCTTAAGTTCATGAAGTCTATTAATTCTTTTATTAATAGTCTTGAAATTAGTAAGCATTCCTCCAAGCCATCTTTGACTTACATAATGCATACCACTTCTTTTTGCTTCACTTTCTATTGATTCTTGTGCTTGCTTCTTTGTTCCTACAAAAAGTATTTCTCCACCTTCTGCAGCGACATCTCTTATAATATTATAAGCTTGTTCTACCTTCTTTACTGTTTTTTGAAGATCTATTATATAGATTCCATTTCTTTCAGTAAATATATATTCAGCCATTTTTGGATTCCATCTTCTTGTTTGATGTCCGAAATGAACACCTGCCTCAAGAAGTTGTTTCATACTTATAACTGACATTACTACACCTCCTTTGTTTTTTCCTCCACTCACATCATTTTCTTTTAGAACCATCTAAGGCACACCTAAAAGAATTAATGAGTGTGTGTATTTTCACCTCTGATAGTATACCACGAAACTATGACTAATTTCAACTGTTTTTTAAAATTTATTTAAATTATTTAGTTTTAATATGATCTCAATCTCACGTTTTCCCTTATTTAGTAATTTAGCTATTTCATCAATAGTATTCCCTTTATCATATAAAGAGTAAATTTTACTCTTAGTATCAGTACTGACCTTACTTGATTTATCATTATTTAAATCTACTGTTTCTTTTACTTTTTTTTCTTTATCAGTAGATTTAATATCGTTATTATTAATTAAGAAATCTAAATTTAAAATAATATCATCTAATGTATCATTATATTCATTTATTTCATTATAAATCTTATTTATTCTATTATATTTGATATCTTCTTCATTTTTAAACTTTATTAATAATAGTATCGATACTATTATTAATAATATACCCAATATAAGTAGACTTAATATCATATATTTTCTCCTTTATGTTTTAAAGTTTTGAAACTTTTATTTCTCCATCTTTTACTAAAAATTCACTACTTTTTATTATATTTTTAATATTCATTTCATAATTCCCAATAATTATCTTAGTCCTAGGATAGACTTTATCAAGTATTTTAATAGTACCCTCAGACAAATAATTTGATTTATCTTTTTTGAAATTATACTCATTGACTAATTTTTCTTTTTGATCTTTTAAAGTTGGATATGTGTTTAATAATTTTTTAAATAAATTCATTTTTTTAGGAGACAATTTGTTGTTTTTATACTTACTTTTAAGTAAATTAATTGATTTTAACATTTGCTCTATATTATCATCTATGCTATTTATTTTATCTTTCATTAACTCTAATTCTTCTTTTAGCTTCGGATCATTACCTATTTCTAATAAAGTATAAGTCCCCATATAAGAGCCTACAACTTTTGCTTGAATACTTAATTGTGCCTTACATTCTCCTCCTACAATTAAACCTTTTCTTCCATCAACAATTATACTTCCACGAGAATGTACTTTACTGTGTAAAATATCATCTGATAAAATATCACTTTTAGCTATAACAGTAGAATTTTCTATATATTTAGTCACTAACTTACCTTCAGTTTGTAAGAATGTTTTGTTTTTTCCAGTTATACCTTTAGAGATATAAATATCTCCTTCACTTTGAACCTTTGAATCTTCAACTACGCCACCAATATATATATCCCCTAAAGTTTTAACTTTAAAATCTGGGTTTATAGAGCCCATTATTTTTAGTGTTCCATTATACTCAATATTGCCTGTTTCATTATTTATATCACTATTAATTGTGTACGTATTTAGGACTTCTATTTTTCCATTATTAAGTTTTACTTGTCCATCTATTTTTGAAACTATCTTATCTTCAAATCTTACAGCATTTTTACCTAATTTTATATTTGCTTCTTTTCCATTACTTGAAGAAATTTTTTTTCCTAAAATATTGACTCCATCTTTTCCTTTTGTAGGACTTATTATTTCAGCTAATATTTGACCTTTTTTAACATTATCAAAAAAACCTAAATCTCTAAAATCCACTTTACCATTGTTTAACATAGAAGGTTTCAATTTATTTTTTATATTAAATTTATATTTTAAATATCCATCTTCACCATTTATAGGTCCTTTTCCTTCAGCTATACATATTCTTTTACCGTATATCTGATTTTTAACTATATCTTTTAATTTTAATTTATCTAGTCCGAATTTTATTTTTTCTTCAACTATATCTAGAATCTCTTTATAATTTAAAAATTTAGCTTCATCATCAACTTTTAAAAATTCTATAGATGCATTCATATTATTTTTATCAATAATTAAATTAATTCCTTCCATTAAATCATTCCTTTTTATTATAATTATATAAGCTTGTTTTTTAAATCTTTAATAGCTTTACTATGAATCTGAGAAATTCTAGATTCAGATAGATTTAAAATATTCCCTATTTCTTTATAATTTAATTCTTCATAATAATAAAGTGTTATTACTTTTTTTTCTTTTTTAGAAAGCTTTTCAATTGAATGAGTTAATTTATTTAGAAATTCCTTTTCTTCTATTTTATTCTCTGGACTTTCTGACATGTCCAAGGGCTCTTTACCAGTTTTATAAATAGTTTCATCAAGAGATGTAATATTAAATAGATGAATTTCATTTATTATTTTTTCTACTTCATCTACTGAAATATCTATTTTTTTGGAAATATCTTGATTTGATACTATTGATCCAGTTTGATTTTCTAATTCATTTATAGTATTTTGAATCAACTTAGCTTTTTTTCTAAGTGTTCTAGGCACCCAATCATTTTTTCTTAAATTATCAATAATAGCACCTCTAATTCTTAGTTGAGCATACGTTTCAAATTTAACTTCTCTTTTAATGTCAAACTTTTCTATAGCATCTATTAACCCTAAAGCTCCATAACCAACTAAGTCATCAAACTCAACATTACCTCCATAAAAATTATACATTCTACTGGCGACAATTTTTATCATATATGCATATTTTTCAATTAGTGCATTTTTACTCTTTAAATCCTGATTAGCTTTATATACTTTCCATATTTCATCTCTTATCATAATATCCCTCCTACCGGAGTGTTAATTATATAATTTTCATACCAAAACCAATTGTTTTAATCTTCAAACTTCCGTCATAACTACTAAATTCAATAGTTCTTCCAAAGTTTCCACCTGTATCTTCAGATATAAGTTTTATCCCTAGTTCTTTTAACTTTGATTTAGATGCTATAATATTTCGTTCTCCAATTTTAAGAATATCATTATTATTATTAAATTTAAACATTTGAGCTCCACCAGCTAATTTTGCTACCATATTAATCTTATTTGCCCCAATAGACTCCATTTTATTAATTAATAATTCAATCCCTGAATCTGCAAATTTAGCTTTATTAGAATTATTTTTTATTTCTTTACTTGATGGAAGCATTATATGAGCTAAACCAGCAATTTTTTTTCTCTTATCATATATTGCAATTCCCACACATGAACCTAAACCTAATGTAACTAATGTACCTTCTTTAACTATATTTAAATCAGCCATTCCTACCTTAATAGCGTCCATATTATGAGACACCTAAACTTTCTAATAGTATGTCAAAAGAATCAATGTCTGGAATTAACAATAAATTTCCATTTATTGATTTATTGTTTTCACTAAATTCTGTTTCTATAAAAAGTATTTTATCAGATACATAACTAAATTGTATAGCAGGCACACTTAAAATAGCTCCTGCCATATCTATTGAAATAGAAGGTATTGATGTTTTTAAATTAAGATTAGTCATTTTAGCTAAACAGTTTATATATGACGATGCCAAAATATTACCTACTTCTGATAATGCAGATATTTCAAACTCATTTAAATCATAATCTTTTTTTTCTTTATTTAATAATATTTCAATTAAATTTTTAGAAGATTCTAAATCTAATATAAACATTATATTTCCTACTATATCTCCATTAATGAAAAAATAAATTCCTACAACAGGATTTTCTGCACCACCAATTAAATTATCAACTTCTGAAAAGTTTAATAATCTTACTTGAGGTACATCCATGTCTACTTTATTATTAAGCATTTGTGCTAAAGCTGTAGCAGCATTTCCAGCTCCAATATTACCTAATTCTTTCAATACATCTAATAACATAGTATTCAAATTATTAATATCTAAATTCATTATTCTTCTCTCTCTAAATCTAATATTTTATCTAAATCTAAAATTAAATACAATTCTTCATTTTTTTTACCTATACCTTTTATATAATCATAATTATCATCATTGTTTAAATTTGGAGGATTATCAATTTCATTTAAATCTAAATCAATTACTTCAGAAGATAAGTCTACAAGTAATCCTACACTTATATCATTACTGTGAGTTATTATTATTCTAGATTCTTTAATATTTAAATTATCTTCTAATCCAAATTTTTTTCTTAAATTTATAATAGGTATTACTTCACCTCTTAAATTTATTACTCCAGTAATATATTCTTCTGAATTTGGTACTCGTGTAAAATGTGTTACACGTTCAATTGTTTTTACTAAAGATATATCTATTGCATAATTTTCTTTTTGAAGTTTAAAAATAACATATTGATTATATTCTTTCATAATTTCCTCCTTTAAAATAATGAATTAGTATCTATTATTAAAGAAATACTTCCATTTCCTAATATTGTAGCTCCTGCAAGATGTTTTATTTTTGCTAAATATTTTCCTAATGATTTTATTACTATTTCTTGTTGTCCTATTAATTGATCTACTACAACCCCTGCTTCTTTTTCACCTTTTTTTACTATAACTATTATTAATTCCTTTTTATCTTCATCTGATTCTATATCAAGAACCTTATTTAACCTAACAATAGGTAACGTTTTATTTCTATATAAAATCACTTCTTTATTTTGAATTTTCCTAATATTATTTGATTCTATAGTTGTAATTTCTTTTATAGAACTAAGAGGTATAGCATAAATTTCTTCCTTTAATTTTATTAATAAAGCTTGTATTATCGCTAAAGTTAAAGGTATTCTTATTGTAAATTTGGTGTATTTCTTTTGTTCTGTTTCTATTTCTACTATTCCGCCTATAGAATTAATTTTAGATTTTACTACATCTAGGCCTACCCCTCTACCGGATATGTCTGTTATTTCATCAGTAGTACTAAAACCTGGCATAAATAATAATTCTGGAACTTCATTATCATCCATTTGGTTAGCAACTTCAGTAGAAATAATATTATTTTTTATTGCTTTTTCTTTTACTCGTTCAATGTCTATACCATTTCCATCATCTTGAACTTCTATTACAACATTATTTCCATCAGGGAATGCCTTCAAAAGTAAAGTACCTTTAGGAACTTTTTTATTTTTCTTTCTTTCACTTGGAGTCTCTATACCATGATCTATAGAATTTCTTATTAAATGTATTAAAGGATCACCAATCTCATCAATAACAGTTCTATCAACCTCTGTTTCTTCACCTATCATTTTAAGTTCTATTTCTTTTCCTAAATCTTTGGATAAATCTCTAACCATTCTAGGGAATCTATTAAATACTCTTTCTATAGGTACCATTCTAACTTTCATTACTGCATCATGTAAATTAGTAGTTATTCTTTCAAGATATTCTGTAGCTTCACTCATACTTTCCTTACTATTTGTATTATCTATATCTTCCATACGCGTCTTTATAATAATAAGCTCACTAACTAAATTCATTAAATTATCTAATCTTTCAATATCTACTCTTACAGTTTTTCCTATTTTTTTATTTGATATATTCTTTTTAGTATTCTTGCCTTTAACTATATCATTTGACTTATCAATAGGTACATTTTCTTTTTTACTTTTTTCTTTTTCTAACTTATCCTCAATTACTGATTTAATTGTAACACTTGAAACTTCAGATATAGAAGTGAGTTCTTCATATATTGTTTTATTATCATTATTAGTTACTAATAAAACTTCAAATTCATTATCAAATTTTTCATCTTCAATATCTTCTGAGGAAGGTATTGACTTTATTATTTCACCATAATCTTCTAAAGCATTAAAAACAATAAATGCTCTAGCTGCTTTTAACATACAGTTATCATCTATTGTTATAGTTATATTAAATGCATTTAGTTCATCTTTTTTTGCTTGCATTAATATATTATTTATATAATAATTATCATCTTCATTTTTATTTTCTGGTGTATTATCTTTTTCATCTTTAAATAGTATATTATTAATTTTATCAACTAAAAACTCAGTTTCTAAATCACCTTCATTTCCTAATTCAGAAATGTTTTTTATGTAATTTTCAAGGTTATCTAAACATTCAAACAAAATATCTACAATTTTAGTGTCTATACTAATTTTTTCACTTCTTAACTCTTGTAATAAATTTTCCATTTGATGTGTAAGTTTTGACATCTGTTCAAACCCCATAGTAGCTGCCATACCCTTTAATGTATGTGATACTCTAAATATCTCATTTAATAATTCAATATTTTCTGGCTCACTTTCAAGCTTTAATAAACAATCATTCATACTTTGTAAATGCTCATTAGATTCTTCTATAAATATGTCTGTATATTGGTTAATCTCCATTTTAACCCTCCAATTTTTTTTCTATTTCATTTACAATATTATGTAAAGGTAATTCTATATCAATAGCTCCAATTTTATATGCTGATTTAGGCATTCCATATACTATACATGTTTCTTCATTTTGTCCTATGTTGTAAGATCCTGATTCAGATAATTTTTTAAATCCTTTTGCTCCATCAGACCCCATACCTGTTAGCATAACACCTATTTTTTTTATATCTTTTAAATCAGCAATAGAGCTAATTAACTTATCAACAGAAGGCTTATGTCCACTTACTGGACCACCATCTTTTAATTGTATTTCAATCTTATCATTAGAGTTAATTACTACTAAATGTTTATCTCCTGGAGCTATATAGCAATATCCATTTTGGAGATATTCACCATTTTCAGCTTCTTTCACACATATATTTGATATATTATTTAATCTATCTGCTAAAGATTTAGTGAACCCTTTAGGCATATGTTGAACAATTAATATAGTAGCATTTATATTAGAGTTAATTTGAGAAATTATTTCCTGAAGAGCCCTTGGCCCTCCTGTAGAACATCCAATTCCAACAATGTTTTTCACTTTATTATTTTTATAAACATTATTTTGCTGACAACAAATATTTTTTTTGTTTAGTTTAATATCAATGTTTGGTTTTGAATATATTATAGCTTTAATTTTATTAACAATTTCTCTGCTTTTTTCTTCTGAGTTTACTTTAAAGATATTGTTAGGCTTAGTTATAAAATCTACAGCTCCAATTTCCAATGCTTTTAATGTTAGTTCTGCTCCTTGCTTAGTTAAATTACTTACCATTAAAACTGGTAAATTTTTATGTTTATCCTTGATTTTCTTTAATGTTTCTATCCCATTTAATATAGGCATTTCAATATCAAGAGTAACTAAATCTACATTTAAATTTTCTAGCTTTTCAAGTGCTTCTATGCCATTTCTTGCTGTATCAATTACACTTAATTCCTTATCTTTTTGTATTATATCAGTTATTATTTTTCTCATAAATGCAGAATCATCTACAACTAGTATGTTTTTCATATTTATTCCAATCCTTTTTTCCTCAATATACGTTGCTCTTCAAATATAAATTTAATAATATCTTCTTTACATCCTTTATGTATTTCTTCAAAAGAAATACCATAGTAATAATTTCCTGTTCTATTGTCGAAAACTTTTCTAACAATATTAGATGTAATAGATAAACTTTTATCATTTATATTAATCCCAATGTTAAGTTTATCATTTAATTTCAAATCCTCTTTTGTAACTATTTTCATCCCTTCTCCACTAATATCTTCTGCAAAGCCTTTTATTGGCTTATTAACTTCATTAGTTATGTCAACTTCAATTATCTTTTTTAATCTGAAATATTGTCTCTGTTGAACTTTATTAACATCACTAGTTTTTCTTATAAGTAACTTATAGATATTATTAGTAGAACTTTTTTCAACTATGCCGTTAAACCATATTCTGCCTTTATTTTTTAAGGAATACATTATTTTAATTTCTTTGCCATTAGGGATTTTAATAATACTCCCAAATTTAATTGGTCCTAATATAATATAGATATTTTCATTTATAACATTAATAACTTGACTTACATATTTTTGATTAGCTATATGTATTTCTATTTTATCTCCTATTTTAAGAGTGGATTTATTTTTTTTCAATTTAATAACCACCTCTATTAAAAAAATTTTTAATTTTATTAATAAATTTTTTCATTCCATCAGATTGATTATAAGCATCATAATTAATTAAATTTGATGCAATGATATTAATTTTCTTACTTATATCAGACTTTGGATAAGATATAACGAAAGGTTGTTGATTTCTAACAGACTCTACTAATAATTTCGACTCATATAAAAACCCTAAATTATTTAGTTCTAAATTTAAAAATTTTCTCGAAACATTACTTAATTTATTAAAAGATTGTATATATTCTTCATGTTTTATTACTCTGTTGATTACTATGTGAATCTTATCTATATCAACATAGTTATTAATTACTTTAAGCATTGAATACCCATCAGTAATAGATGTAGGCTCAGGTGTTGTAATTAATATAATTTCATCTGAAGAACGAATAAAATTTAGAGACATCTCAGATATGCCTGCACTTGTATCTATTATAATAAAGTCCGCTATTTCTTCTAGCTTTAAAAATTTGTTAATTAGTTTATTTGTTTCTTTATCACTTAGATACATTATATCATTTAAACCTGTACCACCAGCTATAACTTTTAAACCATAAGGACCTTCAACTAATAAGTCCATTATTTCCTTATCTTTATATAAAAGATCTAATAAGGTATATTGAGGGACAAGTCCTAATAATATATCTACATTTGCAAATCCTATATCAGCATCCAGTATAACTACTTTTTTCCCTAGTTTACATAATGATAATGCTAAGTTAATAGTGAAATTAGTTTTCCCAACTCCTCCTTTACCACTAGTAATAGTTAATATCTTGGTAGTTAAATCTTTTTCTTTGTTTCTATTGATAATTAATTTCCTTAACATCTCTGCTTGATCATTCATTTAATCGTCACCAACTATCATATTAGTAATATGATCATTATTGAATGTTTGTATATCTTCAGGTACATTTTGACCTGTTGTTAAATATGATATTGGATACTTAGTATATAATCTTATATTTAATATATTTCCTATTTTTTCAGTTTCATCTAATTTTGTGAAAATAATTTTAATATTATCTATATTACTGTATTTATCAATAATAGCCTTTAGAGAATTAAATTCTGTATTTACACTTAAAACTAAAAATGTTTCTTTATTATTTACTGTATCAATCATTTGTTCTAATTCAGATATTTTTTCATTATCTTTATGACTTCTGCCAGCTGTATCAACTAGAATTATATCTTTATCTTTAAATCTTGACATTGAATCATAAATATCTTCAGGATTATATATTATTTCTAATGGCAAGTTAAGTATTTCACTATATACTTTTAATTGTTCAACTGCTGCTATTCTGTAAGTATCAGAAGTTACTAACCCTATACTTTTATTTTTATTTAAAGACAAATCAGCAGCTATTTTTGCAAGAGTTGTTGTTTTACCAACCCCAGTAGTTCCAACAAAGAAAACTTTTGACTTATTCTCAATTTCTATTGGTTTAGCTTCACCTAAAATAACTTTAATATTTTTCTTTAATATATCTATTATTTCATTTTTAGATTTGTTTTTTAAATTAAAATTATTAGATATATCTTCTAATATTTTTATTGCATATTGTTCCAAAACACCATTATTAGTTAATATTTTTTTGATATCTTCTAATTCAATATTACTAGTATTTTTAATTTTACTTTTATTTTCATTTGATGAAACTAGATTTGTTTCTACTGTTTTCCTTAATTTAGAAATTTCAATATTTAATTTTGATATTTCATTATTATAACTTTGATTCTGATTATTTTCTTTTTTTAAATCTATATTTTCTTCTTTAGCAGCTACAATTTCTATAAGAGGTTTTTTAAAAAAACCCAATATTCCTTTAGATTTAATTCTTCTTGTATGAAGAATTACAGCATCATTACCTAATTCACTTTTTAATTTAGTCATAGCTTCATGATTGGTTTTACCAATATATCTTTTTATATTCATTATAATTTCACCATCCCTAATGACTTTATCTCAATAGAAGGATCAATCTCATTGTAAGATAAAACAATGAAATCATTAGTAATTTGTTCTGTTAATTGTTTAAAGTATAATCTTACAATAGGTGCAGTAAGTATTATTGGTTGCTCACCAATTGATGTTAACTTCTTTATATTATTTGATAAATTATTAAGTATTTTTTGAATCATTTGTGGCTCTAATGATAAATAAGATCCAGTATTAGTCTGATTTATAGAATCCATTATTAGTTGCTCAAGTTGAGAATCTAAAGTAATTACATTTAGATTCTTGCCATCAACATATTTTTTTGTAATATATCTAGAAAATCTTTGTCTAACATATTCTGTAAGCATATCAGTGTCTTTAGTTATTGTTCCATAATCAGCTAATGTTTCTAATATTGTTACCATGTCTCTAATTGAAAGTTGCTCTTTAAGTAAATTAGATAATACCTTTTGTATTTCTCCTATAGTCATAATATTAGGTATAACTTCCTCAACTAATGCGGGGTGTTCTTCTTTTATATTATCAACTAAATTTTTTACATCTTGGCGACCTAATAATTCATCAATATTTTGCTTGATAATCTCAGTTAGGTGGGTAGATATTACTGAAGGTGGATCAACTACAGTATAACCTAAAATTTCTGCTCTCTCTTTTTGTTCTTGATTTATCCACTTAGCAGGAAGACCAAATGCAGGCTCAACTGTGTCTACACCATCTATTTCTCCACTTGCTGTTCCTGGATTCATAGCAAGATAGTGATCAAACATTAACTCCCCATTAGACACTTCTACTCCTTTTATTTTTATTGAATATTGATTTGGATTCAATTGTATATTATCTCTTAATCTTATCATTGGTACCACAATACCAAGTTCAAGAGCAATTTGTCTTCTAATCATTACTACTCTATCAAGAAGATCTCCACCTTGATTTGAATCAGCTAATGGTATTATTCCATATCCAAATTCTAATTCTATATCTTCAACTTTTAATAATGATTTTACATTTTCAGGCTTTCTTATTTCTTCTTGATCTATCTCTTCTTCTTGTTCATCCTCTAATTCCAAAGCATTTTTTATATTTTTTCTCATAACAAGTCCTAATACCAAAAAGACTGTTCCTAATAAGAAAAATGGAATAGTTGGAAGACCTACTAATCCTAAAAAGTATAGAACACCAGATACTAAAAACATTACTCTAGGATGTGATGAAAATAATTGGCTTATTATATCATTTCCTAAATTAGAATCAGATGCTGCTCTAGTAACTACAATACCTGTAGCTGTTGAAATCAATAATGCAGGTATTTGACTTACAAGTCCATCGCCAACAGTTAAAGTAGTAAATTTTGCAAGAGATTCTGTTAGTGTTAAATCTAATGTTATCATTCCTATAGCAAAACCAGCTGCTATATTTAATACAGTAATTATAATACCTGCTATTGCATCTCCTTTGACAAATTTACTTGCTCCATCCATAGCACCATAAAAATCTGCTTCTTTTTGAATATTTTTTCTTCTATCTCTAGCTTCTATATCATTTATTAACCCTGAATTTAAATCTGCATCGATTGCCATTTGTTTTCCTGGCATTGCATCAAGTGTAAACCTAGCAGCTACTTCAGCAACTCTCTCAGAACCTTTTGTTATTACAATAAATTGTATTATAACAATAATTAAAAATATTATAAAACCTACAACTGGATTTCCCTGTATTACTATGCCTCCGAAAGACTCAATAACACTTCCTGCATCTCCCTTTGAAAGTATCATTCTAGTACTTGATATATTAAGGGACAATCTAAACATAGTTGTAATCAATAGTAGAGAAGGAAATATTGAAAAGCTTAATGCATTGTCAATATACATTGCAAGAAGTAGTATTAATAAAGCTAATGAGATATTTAAACTTAATAATATATCTAATACACTTTCATTTACTGGAATTATTATAATAATTATGATTGCAATTACACCTAATGCTACAATTATATCTCCGAATTTCATCATTAACTCCTTCCAATATTATTTAAATTATACACATATGCAAGTACTTCAGCTACAGCTTGATATAATTCTTCAGGAACACAATCTCCAATCTCACAAGATGAAAACAAGCTCCTAGCAAGGGGTTTGTTTTCTATTGTAGGAACATCTACTTCATATGCTATTTCTTTTATTTTTTTTGCTATTAAATCTTTGCCTTTTGCTAAAATGTATGGAGCTTCATACTTATTTTTATCATATTTTAAAGCAATTGCATAATGAGTAGGATTAGTTATAATAACATCTGCTTCAGGAATATCTTGCATCATTCTACTCATAGCCATTTGTCTTTGTTTTTCTTTAATTTTAGATTTAATAAGTGGATCTCCATCTGACTGTTTGCTTTCTTGCTTAACTTCTTGTTTTGACATCTTCAAGTTCTTTTCATGTTGAAACCATTGATACCAATAATCAAAAGCAGCCAACAAAATTAAAATACCTCCAGCTCTGATTACTATTCCAAATGCTAATGAAGATATGCTTTTTGTTATCTCCATTACATTTAAATTAAACAGTTCATAGATTATATTAAAATTATCATAAATATACTTTGCAACCACATACCCTATTATAAAAATCTTCACACTCGATTTCACTAATTCTACAAGGGATTTGGTGGAAAATATTTTTTTGAATCCCTCTATAGGGTTCAACCTGTTTAATTTAAAGCTTAAGGTCTTTGTAGTAAATAAAAATCCAACTTGCATATAACTAACTATTAAAGCTGTCAAAAATATTGTTGCTAATAATGGTATTACAATTTTAGCAGTTATTGATATAATATCCATAAAAAATATTGATAAATTATCTTGTTTATAAAGATTTTCATGTATACTAAGATCAGAAAAAATTTTTGTTGAAAATATTGTTAATTGTTCAAGAATATATTCTCCAAAAATTTTTAACCCTAAAAATGCAACTAATAATAATATTGCAGTACTTAACTCTTTACTCTGTAATACTTGTCCTTTTTCACGAGCTTCTTTTCTTTTTTTAGGAGTAGGTTTTTCAGTTTTTTCTTCTGAAGAAAACAGCTGTAAATCTAATTTATATTCTTTCATAGAAAATTAACCTCTCTTAAGTAATTTAAAAAAATTAAAAATTTCTCCTGACATATTATCAAAAATATGTTCTAATGCAATTAAGTAAATAGGTAAAGTAAGAAATATTGTAATAATACCTATTAATATTTTAAGAGGCATACCAACAACAAAAACATTCATCTGTGGAACAGTTTTTGCTAATACTCCTAATAACACATTTATTAAAAATACAGTTGCAAGTATAGGACTACTTATCTTAAATCCAATATTGAATATTTCAGTAAAAATATCTATTATTTGATATAATATATCTTTTGTCATACTAATATTTCCCAGTGGTAATATTGAATAAGACTTAACTATAGCTTCCAAAAACCAATGATGTCCATTTATAGTAAAGAAAACTAATAAAGCTAATATATAATAGAAATTTCCCGTAATAGGTACTTGAGTATTATGAGCTGGATCAAATACATTCACCATTCCAAAGCCTACTTGAGTATCAATTATTTGACCAGCTATAAATAGTGAAATAAAAAACAGATAGGAAATAAACCCTACTATTAATCCTATACTCAATTCTTTAGCAATCTGAATAATAAAACTTATACTATTATCTACTTCTATACCTTGTTGAACTAAGGTATTAAATGCTATTAATGATACAATAAATGCAAATGAAACTTTTAATATTTTGGGTATATTATTTCTGCTAAATATAGGAGTTATTATAAATATCCCTGTCATCCTTACAAATATTAATAAAAATAAATTGTATTCAGAAAAAATTAATTGTGTTGAATCCATATATATCATCCTATTTTATATAAACATTTATATTATTAAAAAGATCTTCAGTAAACTCTACTATATATGTAAGTATCCAAGGTCCAAATACTATAAAAGCAACCAATACTGCTATAATTTTAGGTATAAATGCAAGTGTTGCCTCTTGAATTTGAGTAGTAGCTTGAAATATACTAACTAATAGCCCTACTAACAAACCAAATCCTAGCATTGGTGCCGATAATATTAAGATTGAAAACATAGCATCTTGAGCTAACTTAATCACATCTCCTTGACTCATTTAATCACTCCTAATTAAACCCACTTATTAATGATCTAATAACAAGATTCCAACCATCTACCATTATAAATAACAGAATTTTAAATGGTAAAGATATCATAACCGGTGGAAGCATCATCATTCCCATAGACATAAGAGTACTTGCTACAACCATATCAATTATTAAAAATGGTATAAATAATATGAAACTAATTTGAAAAGCAGTTTTCAATTCACTTATTATAAATGCAGGAATCAATGTTGTAGTAGGTATGTCTGATTTTCCAGATATGTCTTCACTATCTAAATTTGAAAGTTCCATAAAAAGAGCTAAATCTTTGTCTCTAGTTTGATTATACATGAAATTTCTCAAAGGATTTATAGCTTTTTGAATTGCTTCAGACTGCTCTATTTCCTCATTTAAATATGGTTGAAGTGAATTTTCATTTATATCACTTGCTATGGGAGCCATAACAAAGAAAGTTAAAAATAAGGCTAGTCCTAATAAAACTTGATTAGGTGGTGTTTGTTGTGTTCCCAATGCATTTCTTATAAATGATAAAACTATTATGATTCTAGTAAAGCTACTCATCATTATAAGTATGGCAGGAGCTAATGTAAGCACTGCTAATACAAGTAATATTTGTAAGCCTACAACATAATCCTCTGGGTTTTCACTATCATTTATAGTTATATCTTTTCCAAATAATGATATTTCTGGCTCAGCATAAACATTTCCAGTTAGAAATATAATTAAAATTATCAAGAGAAATACAGTTTTCATCTTCATTTGCTACTCATCCTTTGTTATATCAGAACTATTACTTAATTTTAATTCTTTTAGTTTATCTTTTAATTTGTCTAGCTTATTAAGATTATTATATGGCAATTCTTCATTTGGGTCTTGATTTTTATTAATGAAAGATAATTTGCTTTTTAGCAAATTATCAAAATCAGATTTATGATAATTTGAATTCGATAAATTATTAATTATATCTTCATCTTGAATTTCATCTATTTTATTAAAACCACTATTATTTGAAGTTCCAATAACATATATCTTTCCTAATATTTTCACAAGTAATATCTTTTTATGATTACCTAAATTTAAAACATCAATTATCTCCATGTTTTTCCCATTATTCATATTTGTACTTTTCATTGCTACCATTTTAGTTGTGAAATAAGCAAGTACTAAAATTATTCCAAAAGAAAATATTGCAAATAATATGTTTATAAAATTATCCATTATTTACACTAACCTATTGCTTTATTTACAGCTTCAATAACTCTATCAGCTTGAAATGGTTTTACAATAAAGTCTTTAGCTCCTGCCTGTATTGCTTCTATTACCATAGCTTGTTGGCCCATTGCAGAACACATCACAATTTTTGAGTTACTATCTATTTTTTTAATTTCTTTAACTGCTTGAATACCATCAACTTCTGGCATAGTTATATCCATTATAACTAAATCAGGATTTAATTCTTTAAATTTCTCAATTGCTTTTTGACCATTATCAGCTTCACCTACTATTTCATAACCGTTTTTACTTAATATATCTTTTATCATCATTCTCATAAATGCAGCATCATCAACTATTAAAATTCTTTTTGACATTTTATTTCCTCCCTATAACGTTTTTATTGTCTTAGATGAACTTAATATATCTGTAACTCTAACACCAAAGTTATCATCAATAACAACAACTTCACCTTTTGCTATTATACGACCATTAGCTTTTATCTCTAATGGTTCTCCAACTAACTTGTCCAACTCAATTATAGTTCCAGGACCATATTCCAAAACTTCACTAATCTTTTTTATAGTCCTTCCTAACTCTACAGTTATTTCTATTGGAATATCTTGTATTAAATCAATACTTTCATTATATCTTTTATCATTGTTTGATTCAAAGTTTTTAAAGTTAAATTTTTTAACTTCTACTTTATCATCACTCTTTACTTCCATTACATTATCATTTTTATAACTATCATATTCATTGTTAATATTTGTATTGTATTCTATATTTTCCTGTTTATTTTCTTCTGTTTTTTCACTTTCTTCTACATCCTTATCAAATAAAGATGTGAAAAGCTTCTTTGCAAAATCTAATGGTAATAATTGCATTATTTCACTATCAATAATATCTCCTATAATCATTCTAAAAGATATTTTTACTAATTCAGATTCTTTATTCAATGCTTCAATACCATTTACATCTTTATCGAATTCAATTTTGAATGCCCTTGGAGGATCAATATCTATCTTTTGATTAAACATCTCTGATAAAGAAGTACTAGATGAACCTACCATTTGATTCATTGCTTCACTTATTGCACTAAAGTCCATATCATTTAATTCTTTATCAACATTTTTTCCGTTTCCACCCATCATTAAGTCCGTTATAACTTTGACATCATTAGTCTTTAATATTAGTAAATTAGAACCTTCTAATCCTACTTTATATTTTACATCTACAGCTATATATGGACTAGGGTAATTTTTAGCTAACTCTTTCATATTAGTAGTAGATACCCTTGGTGTAGTTATAGTGACTTTTTGACCTAACAAAGTAAAAAGTGTTGTTGCAGCAGTCCCCATACTTATATTACCAATTTCACCTAGAGCATCTATTTCTTCTTCAGTTAACATAATATCATTATTGTTACTTTCGTCTGTTTGTGAATCTGATACATCATCATCTAAATTACCATTCAATAATGCATCTATCTCTTCTTGAGAAAGCATATTATTATTCATCTTCTTCGTCACCCTCTCTTTTTACTGATGTTATTTTTACTGCTATATTATTACCAATACTTCCCGGTTCACAATAAAACTTTAAATTTGTTCCTATTTTTATTCTAGAATTGTTACCATTAAAATTATCTAATTCAATTACATCACCTTGAGATAATCCTTGAATTTCTGCAACACTCAAAATTGATCTGCCAATTTCAGCTTTTACTTCTACTTTAGCAGATTTTAAACTTCTTTCTATTGAGTTAATATTATTACTGTTATCTTTACCTTTTCTTTCGCTTCTAGAAAACCACAATTTAGTACTAAGTTTTTCTAAAATAGGTTCTAAAATTACATGAGGAATACAAAAATTTATCATACCTTCAACTTTCCCAATACTTATACTAAGAGTTATAAGAGCAATTGTTTCATTTGGTGATACAATTTGAGCAAATTGAGGATTTGTTTCTATTTTTTTAAAAATAGGATTTATTTCTATTACATTTTCCCATGCTCTAGATAATAAATTCATACTTTTAGACATTAAATTTTGTAATAATGTTTGTTCTATCTCAGTAAAGTTTCTTTTTTCATCTACTTTTTCTCCAACTCCACCTAGTAATCTGTCTACTATAGTAAATGCTATATTAGATGAAATGTCAATTATTATTTCTCCAGGCAATGGATTAAAGTCAATAATTGACAAAAATGCAGGATTAACTATCGCATTACTAAATTCACTATAGGCATATTGATCTACTGTTAAAACAGATATTTGAACAGGAGATCTTAAATGACCTGATAAAAAAGTTTGAAATAGTCTTCCGAAATTTTCATTTATTATTTCTAATGTTCTAAGCTGATCCTTTGCAATTTTTTTTGGATTTCTAAAATCGTATGCTTTAACCTTTTTTTCAGATGTCTCTTCTTTCATATCAGATACATCTACTTCTCCAGTATTAAGCGCATTTAATAGTGCATCAATTTCGTTTTGGGATAATACTTCTGACAAACTATCTACCCCCTTTATTGTACAATTATTTCATCAAAATAAATATTTGATATTTTATCAGTTGAAAATTTTTTTTCAAGATTTTTAATAATTTCTTTCTTTAATAATGCTTGACTTTCTTTTCCTTGTATATCATCTATTTTTTTATTTGTTAATATTTTGTATAATTCATCTTTTATTAAAAAAGATTTTTCATTAAATTCTTCTATTAATTTTTCATTTGTAGCTGAAATAGTTAAGTTTAGTTTCACTATTCTCCTAGAATCTGCTACATTACTATAAATTTCTCCTACATTAAAATAATATTCTTCTGATTCTTTAGATTCATCATCACTTTTCATAAACAGTATCCCAAAAACTGTGCCAGAGACAATAATCAATAACATAAAAATAATAATTACTATAATCAATATTTTTTTAAAAGACATTTTATCCCACCTTTTACTTTGGTTCTAATTTATTTTCTTCTGATTTTAAAATTATTATATCAACTCTTCTATTTCTAGCTCTATTAACCCTGTTATCATTCTTAACAATAGGTCTATTAGGACCATATCCTGAAGCAGATATTCTATCAGGTGAAATTCCAATTTGTTCTACAAAAAGTCTTAATACATTAGTTGCTCTTATTACTGAGAGTTCCCAATTAGAAGGAAATTTTTCTGAATTTATTATTACATCATCTGTATGCCCTTCAACCTTAACTTGTTTTTCCTTTAACTCTTCCTTATTTAATATATCCCCAATAAATATTAGTATCTCTTTTGATTCAGGTTTGATTTCAGCTTTACCTGAATCAAAAAACACATTATCCATTGTCCTAATTATTAAACCTCGTTCATTAAGAGTCATTTTAACTTTATCATTTAGGTTGTTCTCAGATGTATAATCTTCAAGATATTCTTTTATTTCTTTTAATTCTTCATTTTCAGATTCTAACTCATCAGCTTCAGGATTATCATAATCCATTTCTTCTAATATTTGACCTCCAGTTAACACTCCAGTACTACCTTGAAATGAATTCATTATTTCTCTAAACTTCTTAGCATCTACAGTTGAAAAACTAAATAATAATACAAAAAAGCATAATAATAATGTTACAAGGTCAGAATAAGTTGCAAGCCAATTAGAACCATTAGAAGAACTTTTATTTCTCCTTCTCATTATGCAACCTCACTTTCACCTAATTCATTAATATTCTTTCTCATATTTGGAGCTATAAATGTATTTAATTTTTCTTCAATAATACGTGGATTTTCTCCTGCTTGAATAGACAATAGTCCTTCAATTATCATTTCTTTTATAGCTAATTCTTTTTTACTTCTACCTTTCAACTTATTAGCTATAGGTTGAAATATAAGATTTGCTAAAACTGTACCATAAAAAGTTGTAATAAGTGCAACTGCCATATTTGGTCCTACAGTTGATGGATCATCAAGTTCTTGCAACATGTTTATAAGTCCAATAAGTGTACCTATCATACCAAATGCTGGTGAAAAAGTTGCCATAGTTTCAAATATGTTTTGTCCTTCTAGATGTCTATCCTCTATAAATATTAATTCAGTCTCCAAAATATTTTTAACAAGTTCTGGATCTGTACCATCAATTATTAAAAGAATACCCTTTTTTAAAAAATCATCTGATAAATCTTCACTGGCGTCCTCTAAAGCAAGTAACCCCTCTTTTCTTGCAATATTTGCTAGATTAATTATTTGCTTTATTATTTCTACTTGTTCACTTTTTTTATCTGTAAAAGCATTTTTAACAACTTTAATAGATGCTGTTACCTTGTTTAAAGGAAAACTTATGAAAGTAGCTGCTATGGTACCACCTAAAACAATCAATATAGATTCAAAATTTAAAAATGTAATTATATCTCCTGAAAGTAATATTCCATATATAATAAATACAATTCCTAGTATAAATCCAATAGCTGTTCCTAAATCCAAATTTAACACCTCACTTTGCCTATAATAACTTTTTAACTTTTTGTTTAAAAGCTATTATCTTATTTATAATTTCTTTCCCACTTTCTCTAACTATGTATTTATTTCCATTTGTTAACTTAATTACTGTATTTGGAGTTTCTTCAACTATTTCAATAAGGTCAATGTTAATAAAAATGATTTCTCCATTTATTCTAGATAACTCTATCATACTTCACCTCTTTTATTTGGCCTAGAAATTAATCTAGGCCAATATATTATCTTTTAAGATTAACCAATTCTTGAAGCATTTCATCAGAAGTAGTTATTATTCTAGAATTAGCTTGAAATCCTCTTTGAGTAGTTATCATTTCAGTAAATTCTAAAGATAAATCTACATTTGACATTTCTAGAGCTCCAGCATTAATTGAACCAAAACCATTACTAGAAGCTGTACCAATTTGAGCTTCTCCAGAATTTGCAGTAGTTTTATAGGCGTTATTACCAATTTTCTCAAGTCCTGCATTATTGTCGAATTTTGCTAGTCCAATTTGAGCTAAACTTTTATTTATACCATTTGTAAATGTTCCTGTGATAATACCAAAGTTATCAATTGAAAATCCTTTTAGAACTCCAGATGAATATCCAGCTAAACTTCCATCTTTACCTCCATCAAATCCTTTAGCAGAGTTTTCATTTGCATATTGATTTATTCCTGATAAATCAATAGACACTTTATTATCACCTGGTGTCCCAAATATAATACCATTAGCATTATCAAACTCAATGTCAAAACTATCAGCTGATATTAGTTTACCATTATTATCAAAGTTCAATTTTATATCACTTACATCATTTGATATAGGTACCATATCTCCACTGTCAATATTCTCTACACCTTTTATGTTTAAGCTCCAGTTATTATCACTTTCCTTACTAAATTCCATATTAACCTTGTAAGAATTTCCTAAACTATCTTTTATAATTGTATCAGTATAGTAAATTTCATCATTATCTGGATCTGTGCCAGTGCTTATTTCTTGTCTAGAATCTAAATTCCCTATTATTTCTATATAACTTGATGCTTTTGGTTCTACAGTTTCAGTAAGATTAATTTGTATAGGAGATAATTCACCATTATCATATCCTAATACCTTAAAGCCATCTGAAGTGACAAGATTCCCATTATAATCCACATCAAAGTTTCCTGCTCTTGTGTAGTACCTATTGTTTAAACTTGCATCATCAGAAATAATAAAATAGCCATCACGATCTATCATTAAATCTGTAGGATTATCAGTTCTTTGTACTGCACCTTGGGTATGTATTGTATTAATAGACCCTAACTGACCTCCTAATCCAACTTGTTGAGGATTTGTACCACCTTTTCCACCTTGAGCCCCACCTGCTCCTTTTACTGTTTGACTAAATACTTCTTTGAAAGTAACTTGTCCTTTTTTATACCCTAAAGTATTTACATTTGCAATATTATTTCCTATAACATCCATTTTTTTCTGATGCATCTTTAAACCTGATACACCTGAATACATTGAACTCATCATTTTAAAACTTCCTCCTTTTTTATCCGTGTAATATCCTCTATAAATCAGATATTATTAGCTTCCTTTAAGGTCCAGCTATATAATCACGGCTCCATCAATATTTGTAAAAACATTATCTTTTAAATTATTTCTATTAATAGTTGTAATTATTGTATTTTTAGTAACACTAGCTATAAATGCTTTATTATCCATTAAAATCAAAGCTTGATCTATACCTTTTTCTCTTGCATTATTTATAGCAGTATTAATTTTTTCTACATCTTTCTTATCTATAGATATATTTCTATCATCTATTCTTTTCATAGCATGTTTTGAAAATTTTATGTTATTTATATTATCTAATACATCCTCAAAAGAAATATTACTTTTTAAATTTTTATTATTTTTTTGATGAACTTTTTGATTAACATGATGTATATTGTATGTTTTCATTTTTTCACTCCATATTAGATGGTATCTTCATCTCCGTCTCCATCTACATTTTCATATCCATCTTTAATTTCTTCTAATGCTTCTTTGATTTCTTTGATTTCTTGAATAATATTATTTTGTGAATTTTGCATTGTTATATTTAAATTCTGTGTTTGTTCTAAAGCACTAAATTGAGCCATCTGTGCTATAAATTCTTTATCTTCCAATGGTTTTAAAGGATCTTGATTCTTAATTTGTGTAACTAACAGTTGTAAAAAAGAATCTTTTCCTAACATACTACTATTATTTAAAGTATTTTTAGCATTTTTAGTATTGTTACTATAATTACTTGTATTGTTTACATAATTGTTCGTACTATTTACACTCATAATTTCCTCCTTATGCTTTTATATCTAAAGAACCATTTACAATATAATCTCTACCATAATTATTAAATATTAATTCTTCATACTCGCTTTCATCTTTCTCCAAATTAGATTTGTTTTTTCTTTTAGAATAATATTTTTTGAAAAAATTCTGTTGATCTCCATTAGAAAAGCTTTCTTGCCCAACTGTTACATTCATTTCTTTTAATAAGATACCTTTTGAAGAAAAAGTTTCTTTTAAACTATTTATATTATTTTCTAATAAATTTTTAACATCTGTATTCTCAACTAATATTCTTCCTATAATATTACCTTCATCCATATCTAATTTTATCATTATTTTTCCTAATGATTCTGGATTCAAATTTATTCTTGCTATTTTGACACCTTCATTATCAATGAATTTAATATTTGAATTAATTTGTTCTAGTATATTATATTTTTCCATAATGTTAGATGAAAGATTATCTTTGCTTGTAACCTTAGTTACATTCATAATATTTTTGTTTAGATCAATATTGTCTTGTTTCAAAATAATATTTTCATCGACAATATTATTTTGAGATTTAGGTTGTTTATCTAAGTTTATATCTTTTTCAAAAGTATAAATATTAGACTTTGATTGCTCTTTTTCATTAAGTTCATTATTTACTAAATTATAATTTTCAACTTCTTTTTTAATATTTTCTTCTATTTTACTGACTTTATTTTGTTCTAAGTTAAGTTTAGTATTTAATTCTTTTAATATTTTGTTTAATTCATTTTCAATAAATAAAGTATCATTTGATCCTTCTGTTACTGATATTTTTCCATCTAATTGTTTTAAAAGTGGTTGTATTTCTTTAGAAATTGAAATATCATCAAGATTAATTGTTTCCATATTCAAAACTAATTCTTTTATTTTTTGCATAATATTCATTTTGTCGTTATTAGTTTCTTTTAAATTTAAGTTTTCCATTAACATATTAATTTCTTCTAATATTTCTTTTGATATAATCACTTCGTCTTTACTTTGAAAATTAAATTCTAAAGAATCTTCTGTCTGAGCATTGAAATTAGTAACAAAAAAGATATCTGTATTTTTAATTTCATCTTTTTCTTTATTACTCTTTTTCTCATCAAGTTTAAATTCATATTTTTTTAATTTATTATTTTCATTAGAATCTACTTGCTCATTTAATAAATTATAAAAATTAGAATCCTTTTCTTCTGATTTTTTTTGTTTACCTCCATCAGTTTTTATTAGATTTTTATTTGGAATTAAATTAATACCCTCTATTCTATTCACCCCCTTTCAATATATTAATTATGTAGTTAATTGTTTAGATATCTGATTTGCAGTATCTGAATCAATAAAACTAAGTATTTCAGCTACTTTTTTCTCATTCATTTTATCTAATACATCAACTACTAATTTGCTATTTTCTTTAAATAAATCTTCAATTATTACAGAAAGAGATTCGCTATCCATTTTTTGATACACTTTAACTAAATCTTCAATTTTAGTTTTATACTTTTTAATATCTTCAATCTTACTGGCCAATTTTACAATTTTTGAATCTAATTCCTCATTAAGCAATTCAATATTTCTCATTTCTGTAAAAAGTTCTTTTTGAAACTCATCATCATCTATTTCTACAAGTACGTTAGCTGCCTTATCAATAGTAAGATTCAAATAAATAATAGCTAGTTGATTTAAATTATAATTATCATCATTTCCAATTTCTTTAATTGTATCACTTACTTTATTGACCTGATAAATTTCACTTTGTCTAAGTAATTTTTCATATTCTAACTCTTTCTCTGTCAATCCAATATTTACTTCTATAGCTTTACTTTTTTCTAAGTTGTTAAGTATATAATCATAAATATCTTCATTAAAATAATATAATAGATCTATGGTTTTAGATGTTGAAATATTTTCAAATATATCATTTACCCTTTGAAAATTTTGATCATTATAATACTCTAATATTATCTTTTTAGCAACTAGTAACTCTTTACTTTCAATCTTTTTAATATCTTCTTTTAATTCATCTTTTTTTTCAGAGTCTATTTCATCATAAACAGAGATTAAAGGATCTTTTCTTAATTCAATATTTCTAACTTTTTTTATAGTTTCTTCTGTTTTTTCTGGTGAGATTTTATTCATAGCTTGAACTATTTGATAATATAGTTCTTCATTATCTTTTTTTACTATAAATAATTTGTCTGCAGCACTTTCTTCACTAATTGCATTGTAGTATTCTGCAATATAAAAAACTTTGTCATTGGCTTCAGCTGTTGTAGGATATTGATTAAAATAATTACCTATAGGTCCAGGGATTATTCTTAGATATTTATTAGCTTCCATCTTAAAATCTCTATTAGTGCTATATAAAATTGCTAATGATGTAATAGGTATAACTATAAAAACAATAACTATAACTATTAATATTTTAAATCCTTTTTTTATACCTTCATTTTTCATATAATCACCCATTAATTATTACAACTAATAAACGTTACAATTTCATCAACTGTAATAGATTCCTTTTTTTTCATTAAATTTAAATGTTTTTTGTAATCATTCTCCTTTAATTTTTCAAACACCTTCTTATCTTTTGATGCCGTTATTAAATTATCTTTTGCTTCATTTACTTCCTCTTTTACGTCATTGATCATTTTCTTTTGATTATTTATTTTATAATTTGATTGTTCTATATATGAATTATAATTTTTTAAATCTTTTATAGTCTTAATATAATCTAAATTATCTTTTTCGTTTTCAATTTTTCTTTTATCTTCTAGAAATTCGTTTAATCTTTTCTCAGAATTTTCTAGCTCTTTTTTAGCATTACTATACTTTAACATCATTTGATCTTGTACAGAAGACTTAAAATCTAAAACAGTTTGCAACTTATAATTATAATTTCCCATATTTTAGTCACCCACTTTACTTATTTATAATATTTTTCATCATATCTATAACATTATCATAAGAAAAATTCTCCAAAACATCTTGTTTTAAAAATGAATTTATATTATCTATTAATTTTATAGATCTATCAATTTTCCCATTTGAACCTGATTTATAAGCACCTATGTTTATTAAATCCTCTGATGATTTATAAGTTGCCAATATATCCTTTAACTCATTAGAAATATTTTTATGATCTTCATTAACAATATTAGGCATAACCCTGCTGATACTTGCTAATACATCTATTGCTGGATAATGATTTTTATTTGCGAAATCTCTTGAAAGTACAATATGTCCATCTAAGATACCCCTTACAGTGTCTGTTATAGGCTCGTTCATATCATCTCCATCTACTAATACGGTATATAAAGCTGTAATTGTCCCTTTATCAGAATTTCCTGCTCTTTCAAGTAATCTAGGTAATACAGCAAAAACGGAAGGAGTAAAACCTCTAGTTACTGGAGGTTCTCCTATAGCTAGTCCAACTTCTCTTTGTGCCATAGCAAATCTTGTAAGAGAATCCATTAATAACATTACATTCTCACCATTATCTCTAAAGTACTCAGCAATAGCAGTAGTTAAAAGGGCACCTTTCATCCTCACTAATGCAGGTTGATCAGACGTTGCCACTACCAATACTGTTCTCTCAAGTCCTTCTTCCTTTAAATCATTCTCAATAAACTCTCTTACTTCTCTTCCTCTCTCACCAATTAAACCTATAACATTCACATCAGATGAAGCATTTCTTGCAATCATTCCCATTAAAGTACTCTTGCCAACTCCACTACCTGCAAATATCCCTATCCTTTGACCTTTGCCACAAGTTAACATGCCGTCTATTGCCTTTATTCCTAGAGGTAATACTTCAGTTATCTTGTTTCTATCTAATGGATTTGGTGGAAGATTTGAAACTGGATATTTAGTTTTAATTTTTAGTGGACCCTTACCATCTATTGGATTACCCATCCCATCTAGTACTCTTCCAACTAACTCATAAGATACTCCAACTTTCAATGAATCCCCAGTAGCAACTACAGTACTTCCAGGTCCAATACCTTCCATTTCTCCAAGAGGCATTAATAATATTCTCTCTTCTTTAAACCCTACAACTTCACTCATTATTGGTATAGTTTTATTATACGGATAAATATAACATAACTCTCCAATTTTGGATAAAGGGCCATTAGCTTCAACTGTAAGACCAGTGATTTTAGTTACTTCACCTCTATATTTTATAAATTCATTTCTATGTATCTCTTTTTTATATTTTTCAAGATTTATCATAAAACATCACTCACTATCTAATAGATCTTTTAAAATCAACTTTAATTTCTCTAGCTGTGTATCTATACTTACATCTACACTACCATTTAAGGTTTCTAAAATTATACCACCTTTTTTTAAGTTCTTATCTAGTACAATATCAACTTCTTCTACATTGTGCGCCATAGATAGAATCTTTTCTTTATACATATCTAAGAAATCAAAATCATCACTGCTAGTTTTTATTATTAACCTTTTTGTATTAGTTAGATTATCAAGTCCCTTTTGAATAATTGATAAAATAATTTCTTTATCATCTTCATACAATCTATTGATAATTTTGTAACAAGAATCTATTACAAGGTCTATTATATTTTTTTCTAAATCTGATAATAATTCTCTCCTTCGATTCAAATTTTCATTTTTAATAGATAAAGCTTCTTGTATCAATAAATTTGACTCTTCATTACCTTCCTCATAACCTTTTTTATATCCTTGTTCAAAGCCATCATTATATCCTTGTTTTTTATAATCCTCTAATAATTGAATTCCTTTTTTATTGTTTTCTTCTAACATTTTTTTTGACCGTTCTTCAGCTTTACTAATAATGTCCTGAGCATTAATGTTAGCTTTTTCTAATATGTTCTTTTGTTTAAGTAATGTATCTTTTATAATATTTTTCTTGAAATTCTCCATTTCTTTTACTTCATTTTCACTGCTTTTTTTATTTGTTCTCTGATTATAAATTTCTGATACTAAAGGAGACTTTATAATTCTAGACAATTACTTCATCTCCTCCCCTTGGAGTAATAATTTCTCCAGCATCTTCAAGCTTTCTAATTACACTAACAATATTTTGCTGAGATTCTTCGATATCTTTAAGTCTTACAGGACCCATAAACTCCATATCTTCCTTTATAATTTCAACTAATCGTTTAGACATATTAGCAAAAATAACTTCTTTCACTTCTTCACTAGCACCTTTTAAAGCTATAGACCATTCACTATTATCAATCTCTCTGATAAACCTTTGAATAGACTTACTATCTAAATTAACTATATCTTCAAACACAAACATTCTTTTTCTTATTTCTTCAGATAGCTCTACATCATCTAATTCTAATTCTTCCATTATATATTTTTCTGTCCCTCTATCAACAGAATTTAAAATAGAAACAATTGATTCTATTCCCCCTGCTGAAGTATAATCTTGACTAACCATATTTGAAAATTTACTTTCAAGTATTCTTTCTACTTCTTTTATAATCTCAGGAGATGTTCTGTCCATAAGCGCAATTCTCTTTGCTACTTCTGATTGCTTATTACTACTTAGATTAGATAATATTTGTCCTGATTGACTTGGAGACAAATAAGAAAGAATCAACGCTATTGTTTGAGGATGTTCATTCTGAATATAATTTAATAGTTGTCCAGGATCAGCCTTTCTAATAAATTCAAAAGGTCTAACTTGAAGGGAAGTTGTTAGTTTGTTTATAATATTTAGCGCCTGTTGTCCTCCAAGTGCTCTTTCTAAAACATCTTTAGCATAATTAATTCCACCTTCAGATATATATTCTTGAGCTAAACACATTTGATAAAAGTCTTCTACAGTTTTCTCTTTATCTTCAGGGGATACCTTTCTCATATTTGCTATCTCTAATGTTAATTCTTCAATTTCCTCTTCATTTAAATGTTTAAATATTTCTGCTGATTTTTCAGGCCCTAAACTTATTAATAATATTGCTGCCTTTTCTTTACCTGATAAATATTGCTTTGGACTCATATCTACCACCTCTATTCTTCATTGAGCCAACTTCTCAATAATTGAGCAACAGCATCTGGTTTTTTCTTTACAAAGTCATTTATTTTAGATTTATATTGTGACTTTTCTGTTTCAAAATCTATATCTTCAATATATTCGTTACTATCAATTTCACTATCCATAGACATATTTTCCTCTAATGAATCTTTTTTATTTCTACGCCTATATACTAAAATTCCAATAATAATTATACCTAAAATTAAAGAACCAATTAAAACATATGACCATGAAGGTAAACTTGCTAAATTATTATTTGAATTAGGAGCACTAGCAACTTCAGGTTTATTAAATTCACCTGTACTAACTACAACTTCTTGTGTATTAATTCCTGTAGCGGCATATATTAATTCTTCTATTTCTTTTTGTCTTTCACCTGTCAACTCACCATCTATAGCCTTTTCATTTATAAGTATTGCAACAGTAACTGACTCCACCTCACCTGGAGATTTTTTAATTTGTCTATTTATTTCATTTAGTTCATAGTTAATAACTTCACTTGCTTTATCATATTTAGAAGAAGCATTATCATCAGTTACATAATCAGTAGTATCTTCTACATTAGATTCAGTACCAACTGGATCTTCAGAAATTCCACCTACAGTATGTTCTTCTATTTTTTCCATACTTCTAATTAATCCTTCTGTTTGATCTTCAATTGGTGGGGTAAATTCTATAATATTAGTAATTTCACTATCAAAATTCATATTTACATTTGATCTAACATCAACATTAGAACTTCCAAAAAGGTTTTCTAAAAATCTAGTTATACTATTATTTAGTTTATTTTCAAAGCCTTGTTTCATTCCAAGTTGATCAGTTACATTATAATTTTCCATGTTTTCTTCAGTATCTGAATATGATCTACCTGAGTCATCTATTATATTTACATTTTCAATTGTCATATCTTTAAAAGAACTTGAAACTAAAGTTTGAATTGCTACAACCTTTTCGTTATTTAATGGTGTAGTATCAGTCAATGTAACAAAAACAGAAGCAGTGGAAATCTCATTTTCATTCATGAAATTAGTATCCTCTGGAATATCTACAATTACATTTGATTCTTCAATACCTTCAATTTGAGAAATAGTAGAAGAAATCTGACTTTCTACAGCATATTTTACTCTTTCTTTTTTCTCATACTCTGTCATAGTCCAACTTGTTTCATTCAAAGCGTCAAGTATACTATATCCTTCTTTTGGTAAGCCTTCTGATGCTAAATCAATCATTATTTTAGACTTATTCTCTTTAGGAACAAGTATTGTAGTTTCATTTTCACCAAATTTCCAATCCATAGATTGTTCATCTAACTTAGTTGTTATAATACCTGCATCTTTTTTAGAAAGATCACTATATAATATTTCATATTCTGTTCTTGTAATAAAAAAGATTATTCCTGTAAAAACTATTAATAATAAAAGTATTCCAATTATTATCTTATATTTATTCTTTTTTTCCAAATTAGACCAAAAATCTAACAATTGATTTTTGGCTTTCTCTATAGTTTCAGCCAATTAAATTCACTCCATTCCCATAATACTTATATTTGCATTCTCATAATTTCTTTATAAGCATCCATAAGCTTATTTTCTATACTTAGAGTTAATTGCAAGGCTAAATCCGCTTTTTCTGTTGCTATCATAGCATTATGTATATTATCAACTTCTCCAATTGCAAGCATCTTTTTATAATCTTCATCTTGTTTTTGCAATGAATTAACTTTACTTAACTGTTGATCTAAAAATTCCCCAAAATTAATTTTGCTTTTAGAATTATTATCTAAATTGTTAATTGATTGACTAATAGTGTTTGATAAACCTTGTATTTTCATAACTTCCTCCTTATCTTCCTATATCTAATGCCTTCATAAACATAGATTTAGAAGAATTTAGTGCAGTTATATTAGCTTCATACGCACGTGTAGCTGATATCATATCAACCATTTCTTTAGTAATATCTACATTTGGCATTTCTACATAACCATTTTCATTAGCATCTGGATGACCTGGTTCATAAACAACTTTATATGGAGAATCATCCTCTTTTATTGCTGTTATTTTAACTCCATTACTTTTATTTGATTTACTCAATGTATCATTTAAAACATCAGAAAATTTAGGTTTACTTTCACTAAAAACTACTAATTTTCTTTTATAAGGAGTGCCACTACTAGTCCTTGTAGTGTTTGCATTTGAAATATTCTCTGATATAACATCCATTCTAGTTCTTTCAGCAGTCATACCAGTAGAACTAATGTTTATTGAACTAAATAAGCTCATTCTTATCTCCCCTCTCTTATAATATTTCTAATTTTTTTAGATTCATTTGAAACTTGTCTTGCAATAGCATTATATAACATTGTATTTTTTGTAAGATTAGCCATTTCAACATCAATATTTACATTATTACCATCATTTCTAGTTGAATAAGAATTATCTTTTGTTATTTTTATATCTGTATTTATTTGCTTATTTTTAAAACCTATATGCCTACTATTCGTTGTATTTAATTTTAAACTATTACCCATATTTAATTGTTCTTTTAAATTTTCTTCAAAACTCACTTTATTTTTTTTATATCCAGGAGTATTTACATTAGATATATTATTGTTTATGGCTTCATTTCTTTTTGAATATCCATCTAAAGCTGTATTCATTAAATTCATATTATTAAAAACACCATTTAACAAAATATTCACCCCCCACCTTGATGCTTCTTTACTATTGTAATATAAATCCAGTATAAAATAAATAGTTTTTCTTGTTTTATATTGTAGGTTATTATAGAATTATGACGTATTTTTTTTACAAATGGCATAAATACCAGTTTTTATGACAAAAAGTAAAAAGATGACACTTAAAAATAGGAGTTAAGTCCTACTATAAAAAAGTAGCCCAAGGGCTACTTTTTTATAGTATATATTTTGATAAATCAATTTGCTCTATATCATGTTTTAATTTTTCATTTACATATTTTCTATCAATAGTAAATTCTTTGCCTTCATATAAAGATGCATCAAAAGAAATTTCTTCTAATAATTCTTCAAGTATAGTATACAATCTTCTTGCTCCAATATTTTCTGTTTGATCATTTACTAAGAATGCTATCTTTGCTATCTCTGAAATTCCATCATCAGTAAATATTAAATCTACTCCTTCTGTTTTCAATAAATGCTTATATTGTTTAATTAAAGCATTTTGAGGTTTTGTTAATATTTCTTTAAAATTATCTTGTGTAAGATTATCAAGTTTTACTCTTATAGGAAATCTTCCTTGAATTTCAGGAATTAAATCAGTAACCTTAGAAACATGAAATGCACCTGCAGCAATAAACAGAATATGGTCTGTTTTTATAGGACCATATTTACTCATAACAGTAGAACCTTCTATTATTGGTAATATATCTCTTTGGACTCCTTCTCTAGAAACATCAGGTCCTGATCCATTTCTAGCTGCAATTTTATCAATTTCATCAATAAATATAATACCACTATTTTCTGCTTTTTCTATGGCTATAGAATTAATATCATCTATATCAATCATCTTTTGTGCTTCTTCATTAGCAAGAATTTTTCTAGCTTCTTTAATAGTTACTTTTCTATTTTTCTTTTTCTTAGGTAGTATTCCTGAAAATATATCATTCATATTCATATCATCCATCCCCATTGCTCCCATCATTCCTATAGGTTGAGAATGTGTCTCTTCAACTAATATTTCTACATATTTATCTTCTAGTTCTTTATTTTTCAATTTGTTTTTTATAGTTTTTCTATCTCCAATATCATCTTTTCTATCAACATCATTATCTTCTTCATTATTCGTTGAACCAAAGAAAGCTTCAAAAGGATTTTGGTTTTTTTCTTTCTTTTTTTCAGGTCCATTTATTAATATTTTCAAAATTCTTTTTTCTGCTAATTCTTCTGCTTTATTATATACTTCAGAAATTTTTTCATTTTTAACTAATCGTATTGATGTTTCAACTAAATCTCTGACCATAGATTCTACATCTCTTCCTACATATCCAACTTCAGTAAATTTAGTAGCTTCAACTTTTACAAAAGGTGCATTTACTAATCTTGCAAGTCTTCTAGCTATTTCTGTTTTTCCAACTCCAGTTGGCCCTTCCATAATTATATTCTTAGGTTTAACTTCTTCTTTAAATTCATCATTTAATTTATTTCTTCTATACCTGTTTCTAAGTGCAACTGCTACTGAACGTTTAGCTTTCTTTTGACCTATAATGTAGTTATCTAATTTTTCTACTATCTCAATAGGTGTATATTCATTCATCCAATTACCTCCTAAAACTCTTCTGTTATAATATTATCATTAGTAAATACACAAATTTGTGAAGCTATTTTTATAGATTTATAAGCTATTTCTTTTGAATTAAGGTCAGTGTTCTCCATTAAAGCTTTACCAGCAGCAAATGCATAATTTCCCCCTGACCCTATTGCAACTAAACCTTGGTCTGGTTCTATAACCTCTCCACCACCAGATATAACCAAAAGATTTTCACTATCACCTGCTATCAGCATGGCTTCTAATTTTCTCAAAACCTTATCTCCACGCCATTCTTGTGCTAGGTCAACAGCAGCTCTAGTCAAATTCCCATTAAATTGTTGAAGTTTTTCTTCTAGTTTATCAGACAATGTTATAGCATCTGCTACTGAGCCTGCAAATCCAACTATTACATTATCATTATATAATTTTCTTATTTTCTTTGCAGTACTTTTCATTATAGTCTTATCACCCATCGTTACCTGACCATCACCTGCAAATGCTAATTTACCATCTTTTCTTACAGCTATAATTGTAGTAGCTCTTAACATTTTATAAACACCTGCCTATTTATTTTTTTGGGTTTTCTTGTAATCACATTCTATACATTTTATAGTAGTTCCTTTTTTAGTTGTCTTTTTAGTAAGAATATTATCACATTCAGGACATTTTTCATTTATTGGCATATCCCAAGAAACAAAATCACATTCAGGATAATTAGTACATCCATAAAATTTTCTTCCTTTTTTAGATTTTCTTTCTATAATTTCACCATCTTCACATTTAGGACAATCAATATTTAATTTATTAAGTATTGGTTTCGTATTTTTACAGTCTGGGTAACCAGGACAAGCAAGAAATCTTCCATATCTACCATGCTTAATCACCATATTTCTTCCACATTTTTCACATTCAATATCAGTTTCTTCATCCATATCAATTTCTTCTATTTCATCTTCTGCTATTTTCAATACACCTTTAAAATCATCATAAAAATCTGAAATTACATTTTTCCAAATAATTTTACCTTCTTCAACTTTATCTAACTTATTTTCCATTTCTGCTGTAAATTCTTCATTTATTATATTTTTAAAATACTCTATTAATAAATCAGTTACGATAAATCCTAATTCAGTAGGTTTAAAAGATTTGTTTTCAATTAAAACATATCCTCTACTTAATATAGTGCTTATAGTTGGTGAATAAGTAGCTGGTCTTCCTATTCCTAATTCTTCCATAGTTTTAACTAAACTAGCTTCTGTAAACCTAGCAGGAGGCTGAGTAAAATGTTGTTTTGGCAAAACATCTTTTATATCTAATATGTCTCCTGCTTTCATATCAGGTATATTAATATTTTTATCTTTACTTTTTATAGGATATACTTTCATAAATCCATCAAAACTTATTTGAGAACCACTAGTCCTTAGTCTATAGTCAGAAGCCTTTATATCTATAGTTAAAGTGTCATATACTGCACTTGACATTTGACTAGCTACAAATCTTTGCCATATCAAATTATATAACTTGTATTGATCTTTACTTAAAGAATCTTTTATTTTTTCAGGAGTCTTAAATACATCTGTTGGTCTTATTGCTTCATGTGCATCTTGTATATTTTTTTTACCTTTAGAATTTTTATTTTTAGATAAATACTTATCTCCAAAACTATTTAATATATAGCTTCCAACTTTGTTTCTAGCTTCACTAGATATCCTAGTAGAATCTGTTCTTATATATGTCACAAGTCCTACAGTTCCTTCTCCTTTTATATCAATACCCTGATATAAATCTTGTGCTAACTTCATTGTTTTCTTAGTAGAAAAACCTAAACGATTAGATGCATCTTGTTGAAGACTACTAGTAGTATAAGAAGGATATGGTTTTCTTTTCTTTTTACCTTTTTTAACATTCTCTACTATCAAACTTGAGTTAGAAATTTCATTAATTATAACTTCAGATTCTTCTTTATTAGAAATTTTAATTTTTTCTAACTTGCCATCTATTACTTTTCCATTTAATGATGATTCAAACTCTTTTTTATCTTTAAGTAATATAAATTCAATGCTCCAATATTCTTCCGGTTTAAATTTATCAATTTCTCTTTCTCTGTCCACTATTAACTTAGTAGCAACAGACTGAACTCTACCTGCACTTAGCCCTTTTCTTACTTTTTTCCAAAGTAAAGGGCTAATTTTATAACCAACTAATCTATCTAAAACTCTTCTAGCTTGTTGTGCATCTACTAAATCCATATCAATACTTCTAGGATTTTTAATTGCATTTTTTATTGTGTTTTTAGTTATTTCATTAAACTCAATTCTATTCTTTTCCTTGTCATCTAATTTAAGTGCTTTAGCTAAATGCCAAGAGATAGCTTCCCCTTCTCTATCAGGGTCAGTAGCAAGATATACTTTATCTGCCTTTTTAGCCTCTTTTTTTAGTTCACTAAGTATAGGTCCTTTTCCCCTTATCGTTATATATCTTGGTTCAAAATCATTTTCAATATCTATTCCCAATTTACTTTTTGGCAAATCAATAACGTGACCTACCGATGCTTTAATTTTATATTTTCTTCCTAAAAATTTTCCTATAGTTTTAGCCTTTGCAGGCGACTCAACTATCACTAATGTCTTTCCCAAAATACTCGCCTCCGATTAATTAACTACTGTAAATATTTTACCTGGTAAAGCCTTTATTTTATTTTTCATCTCTAGTATTGTAAGTATACTTGTAAGTTCTATTATATTTATCTCAGTATTATATGCTATCATATCAGAATGAATAGGTCCATTTTCTACAGACTTCAAAACTGTTATTTCTTTGTCACTTAAATTATCATAATTCACTTTTTTAGATTTGGATATAGAATTAATTTCAATTATTTCTTCCAAAATATCTTCTACACATGTAATTATTTTTGCACCATCTTTTATTAAAAGATTTGTTCCTTTACTATATATGCTATTTATATTTCCAGGAACTGCAAAAACATCTTTACCTTGATCTAATGCATGATAAGCTGTTATTAATGAACCACTTGTCTCCTTTGCTTCTATTACTAATATTCCACTAGACAATCCACTTATTATTCTATTTCTAAGTGGAAAATTTCCTGCAACTGGTTTCATTCCTATGGGAAATTCTGATATTACAAGACCTTTTTCACAAATATTATCATATAGCATAGTATTTGTTTTAGGATATGCTTTATCTACTCCAGAACCTAATACTGCTATTGTACTACCATTTTTATCAATAGCAGCTTTATGAGCTATTGCATCAATACCAAGAGCCATACCACTTACTATACAAATACTATATTCACAAAGTTCCTTTGATAACTTTTCTGCAACCCATTTTCCGTAATACGTAGCTTTTCTAGAGCCAACTACTGCTATAGAAAGCTTATTTAATAATTTAATATTTCCCTTACAATATAATACATTTGGTGGATCATAAATATTCTTCAATTTTAATGGATATTCATTATCTAATATTGTTATAATTTTTATATTATTATTATTAGCTTTATTAATAATATCATCATAATAAATTGAATTTTTAAATTTAATTATATTATTTTTAACATTACTCTTTAAAAAACTTAATTTCATTATATCATTATTACTTAAGTTCCATAAATCTGTCAAGTTTTCAAAATAATTATATAGTTTATTTATAGTTTTATTTCCTATACCACTGATACTATTAAGCCATATTAATATATCTCTATTAGTCATATTTATCCCCCAAATTTAAATTTATTCTTCATAATTAAATTGAAAAATATTTTCTATCCATACTTCTATATTGAATAGCCTCAAGTATATGTGTACTTTCAATTTTTTCAGTATTTTCTAAATCTGCAATAGTCCTAGCAACTTTCAATATTTTATTATATCCTCTAGCACTAAAACCTAATTTATCAAATGCTGTTTTCAATATATCTTGTGCATCTTTGTTGATTTGACAATATTTATTTATATTTCTTCCTTCAAGTTCTGAATTAGAATAAATATCTTGTTCTGAGTATCTTTCTATTTGTTTGTTTCTACATTTATTTACCCTTTTTAAAATTTCATCAGAGGATTCAGAACTAATACTTCTTTCTCTTAAATCATCAAATTTTACAGGACTAACTTCTATATGTATATCTATTCTATCCAGTAAAGGTCCACTAATTTTTTTTAAGTATCTATCTATATCACGTGGATTACAACTACATTCATGTAAAGGATCACCATAGTAGCCACAAGGACAGGGATTCATACTTGCAACAAGCATGAAATTTGATGGATATGTATAAGTGCCATTCACTCTAGATATTGTCACTACATTATCTTCCATAGGCTGACGCAATACTTCTAATACAGATTTTCCAAATTCAGGTAGTTCGTCTAAAAATAATACACCATAATGTGCTAAAGAAACTTCCCCTGGTGAAGGTATTCTTCCCCCACCCACTAAGGAAACTCTTGATATAGTATGATGAGGAGATCTAAATGGTCTTTTATCTATAAGTCCAATACACTTTTCTAAACCTGCTATGCTATAAATTTTAGTCACTTCTAGTGCTTCTTTAAAAGACATTTTAGGTAAAATTGTTGGAAGTCTTTTGGCAATCATTGTCTTTCCAGATCCAGGAGGGCCAATAATTAATATATTATGTCCTCCTGCAGCTGCAACCTCCATAGCTCTTTTTAATGTTTCTTGTCCTTTAATATCTTTAAAGTCATAAAATATTTTTTCTTTTTTTCTATCATTTATTTTAGTAGTTTTCCAAGGTTTAATGTTTTCTAATTCATTTAAATAATTAACTAATTGTTTTAAGTTTTTAATAGGTATTATATCTATACCTTTTACCACACCACATTCTTCTTTATTATCAAATGGTATAATTGCCTTTTTTATTCCAAGAGAAATAAGCGAAATAACCATTGGTAAAGCTCCATCAATTTTAGTTATTTCTCCATCTAATGCTAATTCACCAATAAAACATGTATTAGATAAATCATCTTCATTTATAATACCCATGCATTTTAATATTCCTGAAGCTATAGCTAAATCCATTTGTGAACCTTCTTTTTTTGTATTTGCAGGGGATAAATTTATTGTAATTCTACTTAGAGGAAACTTAAACCCACTATTATTTATAGCAGTTCTTACTCTATCTTTAGATTCTTTTATAGATGCATCTGGTAATCCTACAATATTAAAACTTGGCATTCCATTTGATAAATCTGTTTCAACTTCTACAATATTTCCATTTAATCCTTGAAGTACACATGTTTTTGTTTTTGATAGCATTTTCAATTCTCCTTTTAATCATATACATCTATAATTCAATAAACTCTTAAAAATTCCTTTTTTTATTTTTAAATTTCGTTATATCAATTATGATAAGGTTAGTTATGATTATAAAGAGTAAAAAAATGTAGTTAACTACATTTTTTTATAAATTAATTTTTGCCTCATATATAAGAAATTATTTTGATGTATATGTATAGATAGAATATCAACTCCTGGATAATCATTTTTAGAGTATGGATTTTTATTTAAAATTAAATTTCCTCCAGAATATAGACCAGAATAATTTATAAACATTTCATTTAATAGTTTTTCTTTTAATAATACTGAAATAAATCCAGGTGATTCTACTAATATTTTATCTAATCCTACCTCTTTTAATTTTTTTAACATATTATAAATATTAAATTCATTAGTATTTTCTTCATATAATACTTTGATTTTTTTATTGTTTTTTAATTTATCATTATAATTATTAATGTCAATTTCTTCTATTTGATTTTTTATTTTTTGTGAAATATATTTATATCCTTCTTTTGTAGTTAATATAATTGTAGGAATATCTTCTTCTTTTATTATCTTATGGTTTAGATTCATTTTACCACTTCTACTTACTATTATATTCCAAGGTATTTTTTTATCTTCATTTAACCTTTCCATTCTTATATCTTCTAATTTTTCATCATATATATGACCTGTTATATTTGTTTCAACTTCTAAAGTTTTACTTCCAAAAATAATACCATCACTATAAGTTCTAAGTAAATTTAATACCCATAAATCAGCTAATCCTCCATTTGGATCTAAAAAATTTCCTTTAGAAATTTCATTACTTTTAGTTTGATCTTCAAAACCTATCTTACCATCTAATGTCATAATTAAACTTCCATATAAATATGGTAATTTATCTATAGAAGGAATATCAAAATCACCATATATTTCTTCTATATATTCATGAGTACTTTTATTTAATGGATAATTATTTATTGAAAATATTCTGTTTAATTTTATGCTTTCTTTTGGAAATTTTATTCTTTTAAGTTTCACATGATCACATCCTAATTATTGTATTACTTAAATTATAATAATTGCCGAGGAAATAGTCAAATTTAGCTATTTATATTGATTTTTAGACAATTTTTAATATGTAATTTATAAATATTATTGAAATACTTGTATCGTATATTATATATAAATACACAAAGAATAAAAGTATGATAATAAAATTTTTTATATATGGATTTTTAGGATTATTAGTAGAAATTTTTTTTACAGGTATTCATTCATTTATATCTAGTGACTATACTCTCATGGGTCATACTTATATTTGGATGATTTTTATATATGGTTGGGGAGCTCTGCTAGAAAAAATACATGATTTAATAAGAGATAAAAATTTTATTTTAAGAGGAGGTATATGGGTAGTTTTAATATTATCTATAGAATTTATAACTGGAATCTTGCTGAAAAAACTAATAGGTATATGCCCATGGGATTATACAGGAAGTTCACCTTATCAAGTTATGGGAGTAATAAGACTTGATTATATACCATATTGGTTTGTGTTAGGTTTAATTTTTGAAAGAATACATGATTTTTTAGATGCTTTTATATTTCGACTTAAAATGACTCCAGATTAACATTAAAAAGTCATTTTAAGTCCAAAAAGCATTTATTATATGATTTATTTTATTTTCATTTATATAGTATTCTAATATATCAAATCTAAATTGAGTATCATACAATTTATTATACTTGCTATATAACTTTGCAGTATTTATTATTTTTCTTTGCTTTTTAAAATTAACCGCTTCATAAGGACTTCCATATTTTGAATTTAATCTAGATTTAACTTCTATAAAAACTACTATATCATTATCCTTTGCGATTATATCTATTTCACCTATTTTTGTAGTAAAATTTTTTTCTAAAATTTTGTAGTTTTTATTTATAAGATATTTAATTGCTTTTTCTTCCCCAATATTCCCTTTAATTTTATTATGTTTTTTCATTTTTACCCTTCTTTTCATCAATTTCATATACAAACGCCAAAATGCTCGCTATAGCTTCATAAAACTCTACAGGTATTTCACTACCTATTTCTAAGTTATAAAGCTTATTAGCTAAATTATCATCTTTATTTATATGTACATCTGATTTCTCTGCCTGTGAAATTATATTTGTTGCTACAACGCCTTTACCTTTTGCAATAATTCTTGGCGCTTTATCTACATCTGTTCTATATTTAATTGCTATAGCTACATTTCTTTTTTCCATTTTTCACACCCTAGCATCAAAAATATAATTATTAAAATCCAAATCTTCTAATGGCTCAAAATGAACTCCTTCTTTTTGAATATTTACTTTTATAATTTTATTTTTTATTTTTATAGAATCTAAATATGTATCTAATATATTTTTATTTTCATTTATATAATCGGCAACTTCTTTATTATTACAATTAAAATTAATGATATTTTTACCATTTACAACTTCATAAATTATATCTAACTTTTCTAAATGAACTGTATTTAAAGATAAATATATTTTAATTTTATCTTTATTTAATTTACCTTTATTTTTATTAAACATATAAATTTTATCTAAAATATCTTTATTTTTAATATTAATAGGCATATATAAAAGGGTCATATTTTTGTTTATTTCTTTTAAAAACTTAAGTTCTTCATTTGCATCATTTATTTTATTGGTTAAATTTTCATTTTCTTTTGTTTTTGTGGATAATTCCTTTATTACTTTTGATATTTCATTATAATAATCTTTTATAATATCTCTATCTACATTTTGATTTATATCTTTTTTTATTATATTATTAAATTTATCAATTTTAAACTTTTGTTCTATATTTAGTATATCTTCTATATTTTTGTCAATGTTTTTAAATTCAGGATAATCTTTAATGGCGTTTTTTATCTCCATAATATTATTTGATAAAAAATTTTTACCTTCAATTATGTCCATAGTAAGTTTTAAATTCTTTATATTTAAATCCATATTATTTTTAATTAAAAATAATATGGATTTAATTGTATTTTCTTTTATATTTAATTTATTATCTTCCACTTGATTATCATAAAAAAAGTTTTTTAAAATATATTTTTCATCATTAGATAATTTAAAGTTTCCATTAATTAAACTAACTAAATCTTGCTTTGATATATCATTTATATCCAAAATATTTAAAGATTCATTAAAAGAATTTTCTTTTATATTTTTAGATAATATTTCTAATGAATTTATATTTTTAGATATATACATTATAGTCTCTTTATTTATGTTCATATCCAGATTTATAATTCCTTTTACTAATGTTGTATTATTATTATTTTTTGATAAGTTATATTCGTTTAAAATTTTATCTATTAAACTATCTGAACTTTTTTCCCCATTATTTAAAATAGGCTTTAAATATGTTGTTTCACCCACTTTTTCTCCCACTATAAAATTCATATTTTGGCCAGTTTTTACATCTAATGGTATTTCAGTCTTAGCTTTTATAAGTTCGCCATTTGCCAATTTCAAAACCAAGCTATTATCTAACTTTTCTACAAGCTTAGCATTAATTATAGAGTTTTTAATAAGTATATCTTTATTTAAATTATTTATAGTTTGATTAACTACTGAATATAAATCACTGATTTTCATATAATCACCATCATAAAATATTTTTTAAAAAAGTCATTCTATGGATAGGAGTAGGACCTATTTTTTTCAAAGCCTCTCTATGCTCTTTTGTCCCATAGCCCTTATTTTTTTCAAATGCATAACCAGAATATTTATTAGCTAAATCAATTAATATTCTGTCTCTATATACTTTAGCAATAATAGATGCTGCAGCAATACCATGACATTTGGAATCTCCTTTTATAATACTTCTTTGTTCAATATCTATATCAAGTTTTTCTGCATCTATAAGTAACATATGGGGCTTTATATAGTTACCATCTTTTGTCTTTAAATTTTCTATAGCCTTTTTCATAGCCAAATGAGTACTTTTTTTAATATTTATTTTATCTATTGTCTCATTATCTACTGCACCAATTCCTACTGCAATTGCATTTTCATGTATTATGTCATATAATTTCTCTCTATTTTTAGGAGTAACCTTTTTAGAATCCTTTACTCCTTCTATAATTAAGTCTCTAGGCATTATTACAGCACATGCTACTACATCACCTGCAAGACATCCCCTTCCAACTTCATCAATACAAGCTATATATTCATAACCTTCATTCCATATTTCTGTTTCTATTTTTAACATATAAACACTCCAATCATTAACTTGGTCTTTCGAGTGTAATATTCCCTATTGTACCACTTCTAAATTCATCTAATATTATATTAGCTACTCTAGTATAATCAATTTCTGCTCCTTTTAATATTGCACCTCTTTTTAGAGCTATTTCTTCCATAACTCCAAGGGGAGACTTTTCTTTTGTCTCTATATCATATCTTTTTTCTAATTTAAATGGAGCTATTTTAATTAATTTTTCTACTAAGTTTAAAGCTAATGTCTCTATATCCATTATTTCATCTTTAATAGCACCAGTAAATGCCAAATTTTTTGCAACTTCTTGATCTTCAAATTTAGGCCATAATATTCCAGGAGTATCTAATAATTGAATATTCCCTTTTAATTTAATCCATTGTTTACCTTTCGTTACACCTGGTTTATCTCCAGTCTTAGCACTTTTTCTACGAGATAAAGAGTTTATTAATGTTGACTTACCTACATTTGGTACACCAACTATCATAGCTCTTATAGGTTTATTTTTAATACCTCTATCTAATTGTCTTTCTTTTTTTTCTTTTATAACAATTTCTGTCTGTTTTACAAGTTCCGAAATACCTTTATTTTTTATAGCATCTATTAATAAAGTATTTATACCCTTCTTCTTGAAATAATTTATCCACTCTTTATTTATATTAGCATCACTAAGATCCGATTTATTCATTACCACAATTCTAGGTTTATCACCAATTAATTTATCTATTTCAGGATTTCTACTACTCAATGGTATTCTAGAATCTATGATTTCATATACTACATCTACTAGTTTCAAATTCGTTTGTATTAATTCTCTTGTTTTTTTCATATGTCCTGGAAACCAATTTATATTCATCAAAACACCCCAATAATTATTTATATTAAATAATGGGACTGTTTCCAGTCCCATAATCTATTAATAATTTCTTTTTTCTTTTACTTTTGCTCTCTTACCAGTTCTTTCTCTTAAGTAATATAACTTAGATCTTCTTACCTTACCTCTTCTAGTCACTACTAATTTGTCAATCTTAGGTGAATGTAATGGGAAAGTTCTTTCTACACCTACACCATAAGAAATTCTTCTTACAGTAAAAGTTTCTCTATTACTTCCGCCTTGTCTCTTTATTACAGTACCTTCAAAAACCTGAACTCTTTCTCTATTACCTTCTTTAATTTTGTAATGTACTTGTACTGTATCTCCAGAATTAAATTTAGGTAATTCATTATTAACTTGTTCTTGTTCGATTCTTTTAATAATTTCCATTTATATAACCTCCCTTCTTCCTAGACGTTCATATTAAAATTAATAGAGGACCGTCCGTGTTACCCATGTTATTATAGCATAATATAAAACATATTACAACTTATTTTTTATTTCTGATTTAAATATATCATACACTTTAATATCTTTTAATACATATTATGTATAGAACTGTAAAAAAGTTTTTTGGAGGTATATTAATGTTTAATAAAAATATTTCTATAATAGGTGGAGATAAAAGAAGTATAGAATTAATCAAATTAATTAGTAAAAAAAATACAGTTAAAATTTACGGGTTTGATAAATATGATAAAAAGCTAGATATAAAAGAAAGTAAAACATTAGAAGAAGCTATAAAAGAATCAGATATAATAATTTGTCCTTTACCTTTTCATAAAGAGAACAAGTATATTTATTCACCTTTTTCAAGTGAAAAAATTGAAATTAACTCCCTATTAAAACTTATAGACAAAAAACAAATATTATTTGGAGGAAAATTTAATAGTGAATTTATTAAAGAATGTAAAACTAAAAATATAAATATTGTTGATTATTTTGATAGAGAAGAGCTAAAAATACTGAATGCAATTCCAACTACTGAAGGCGCTATTGCTATTGCTATTAATAACTTACCTATAACTATACATAATTCTAATACGCTAATATTAGGTTACGGTAGAATAGGTAAAATATTATCTAAAATCCTATATAGTTTTGGAGCCAATACAAATGTAGTTACACGTAATAAATCTGATATAGCTTGGATTAATGCAAATGGTTACAATGCTATAGATATTAAAAACTTAAATGAAAATCTATCAAATATAGATATTATATTTAATACTATTCCTAATACTATATTAAAAGAAAATCAATTAATTAAATTAAATAAAAATACTTTAATCATTGATATTGCATCCTATCCAGGTGGTATAGATTTTGAAAAAGCTAAAGAGTTAGATTTAAATGTTAAGTGGGCTTTAGGAATACCTGGAAAAGTGGCTCCAACTACTGCAGGAAAGATTATACATGATACTATTTACAATATTATTTCTGAAATGGAGGATTTCTAAATGTTATTAAAAAATAAAAAGATAGGTTTTGCAATCACAGGATCTTTTTGTAATTTTCAATATGTATTTCCACAAATAAAAAAATTATCAGAAGAAGGAGCAGATATATACCCAATTATTTCAAATTCAGTTGATATTTATGATACAAGGTTTGGTACTTCAAAAGAATGGAAAGAAAGACTTATAAATATTACAGGTAAGGAAATTATAAAAAATATAGTGGAGGCAGAACCAGTAGGACCAAAACTAGATTTAGATTTATTAATTGTTGCACCAGCTACAGGGAATACAGCAGCAAAAATTGCTAATGCAATAACTGATACTTCTGTTACAATGGCTGTAAAAGCACATTTAAGAAATAATAAACCTGTAGTACTATCTATAGCTACAAATGATGGATTAGGAGCTAATCTTAAGAACATTGGGCTTCTAATGAATACTAAAAATATATACTTTGTTCCATTTAGTCAAGATGCCCCTCTAAAAAAACCTAAATCATTAGTATCACATTTTGATAAGATTATACCTACTATTCAAGAAGCATTAAAAGGTAATCAAATACAGCCTATTTTATTATAAAAAATTTTAAAAAAGAATCTATTAATAGATTCTTTTTTATGTTGCAAATATTTTATAAAGATTATTAATATGATAATCTTTATTTTTATTTTCAACTATAAAAGTTATTTTTTCATTATCACATATAACTTGTAACTCTTCTTTGTCTACCTTATTATTATTTAAATAATCACATATATTTCTAGTTATTTCTTCCTTATATTCTTCATTGAATAATATAGATATAAAGTTTTTATTATCTTCATTTCTTACAGCAATACCTATGACTTTTTTCATCTTATTATCATTGTAATTAGTAATAAGTGTACCTAAATTATTTGAAAAAATTGAACAAACTCTAATAGGAATATTGTATTTTTCACCTATCATAACTGCTCTAGGATGAACTACACAAGCACCATTAGATGCTAGTTTATACATATTGTTATATGATATTTTTTCAATATATTTTGTGTTTTTTATCAGATTAGGATCTATAAAAGCTACTCCATCTACATCAGTAAATATATCAACTCTTTTAGCATTTAAATAAGCTCCTAAAGATACAGCAGTAGTATCGCTTCCACCTCTTCCTAAGGTTGCAATTTCATTGTTTTTAGTTTTACCTTGAAATCCAGCTACTACTACAACTTTATTTTTATTTAAATATTTTTCAATTTTAGTTGTATCTATATCAATAATTTTACTTTTTGTAAAATTGTTATCTGTTAATATACCTGCTTGATAACCTGTAAGCACTTCACAATCTATATTTTCAGTTTCTAGTAAATGACTAATAATTGAAGCAGATATTATTTCACCACATGACATAATTAAATCTTTTATTTTTGGATTAATATTTTTGTTTATCTTTTCTAATTGATTAATAAGTGTATCTGTAGCATATGGATCTCCTTTTCTACCAATAGCTGAAACTACTATAACTAATTTATTGTTATTACTAATACACTTTTTAACATGGGATAAGAAGCTTTTTTTGCTATATATATCCTTAAGTGAAGTTCCTCCATATTTTTGCACTATAATATTCATATAATCACTCCTAATATTTTAGAATTCTGTCTATTAGAAGTTCCGCAATTTGTATTGCATTAAGGGCTGCTCCTTTTCGTAAGTTATCTGAAACTACCCAAATGTTAAGTCCATTTTTAATAGTAAAGTCTTTTCTAATCCTTCCTACATATACATAATCTGTTTCTTCTACAGTAATTGGTATAGGATACAAATTATTTAAAGGATCATCTAAAACTTTAATTCCTTTAAACTTACTTAGTAGTTCTTTTACAGACTCTGGATCTATTTTTTTCTTAGTTTGAATATTTATAGATTCACAATGCCCTTTAATAACAGGAATACGAACTGCAGTTGCAGAAACTTCAATATTTTCATCTAATATTTTTTTTGTTTCATTAACCATTTTCATTTCCTCTTTTGTATATCCATTGTCTATAAAATCATCTATATGAGGTATAGCATTAAATGATATTTGATGTGGATATATAGAATTAGAAATATTATTCCCAGCTATATAATCCTTTACTTGGTCATTTAATTCATCAATTGCTTTTTTTCCAGAACCTGATACAGATTGATAAGTTGAAACTACTATACGCTTAATATTATAGATATCATGTATAGGTTTTAAAGCAACTAACATCTGTATTGTAGAACAATTTGGGTTTGCTATTATTCCTTTATGAAAATCTATATCATGAGGATTAATTTCAGGAATAATTAATGGTACTTCTTTATTCATCCTAAAGCAACTACTATTATCAATAACAATACATCCTTCATCAATTGCTATAGGAGCTAATTTCTCACTTATTTCCTTATCCACGCAAAAAAATGCAATATCTAGACCTTCAAATGCTCCTTTACAGGCCTCTTCTGTTACTAAATTTTCATCTTTAAACTTTATTTGAATTCCAGTTCCTTTTTCGCTTCCTAATAATTTTAATTTATTTATAGGAAAGTTTCTTTCTACAAGTAATTCCATAACCTTCTTACCTACTGCTCCTCTGGCGCCCACTATTGCTACATTAAATTTTTTCATTTTTTCCTCCTTATTTTAAATCTCAAGATATTAATATAATATTCAACTCTATGTAAAAAGGTTAAATACTATTGAAATAAGAACATATTTATAATTAATACATAAAATAAATAATATATCGATTCTTTATCAATTTAAAATACTGGACTGAAAGGAGATTTTAAATGAATTGGGGAAGATTTATTACAGCTATGGTTACACCATTTGATGAAAATTTAAATGTAAATTATGATATGGCAATATTGCTTGCTAAAAAATTAATTAAAGATGAAAATACATCATTGGTTATAACAGGTACAACAGGAGAAGCACCAACTCTTTCAGATGAAGAGAAGATTAAATTATACGAAAAAATAAAAGAGAATGTAAATGTTCCAATTATAGCAGGTGTTGGTACAAATTCTACTAAGAAAACTATTTATAATGCCAAACTAGCCAAAGATGCTGGAGTAGATGGATTATTAATTGTTACTCCATATTATAATAAACCAAATCAAGAGTCACTATATTCTCATTTTAAAAAAATATCTTCAGAAGTTGATCTACCTATAATGCTATATAATGTACCAGGTAGAACAGGTTGTAATATGTTACCTGAAACAGTAAAAAAACTATCTGAAATTGATAATATAGTTGCTTTAAAAGAGGCAAGTGGAAATATAAATCAAATATCTGAAATAATAAAAATTACTTCAGAAGATTTTAAAATTTATTCAGGAGATGATATTTCATTTCTTCCATCAATGTCTGTAGGGACATATGGAGTAGTAAGTGTTTCTTCACATATTGTTGGAGAAGAAATGAATGAGATGATAAACGCTTTTATTAACGGTGATGTTATTAAATCACAAAATATACATTTAAAACTGTTAAATATTTTCAAAAAATTATTTATAACAACAAATCCTATTCCAGTAAAAGCAGCATTAAATATGATAGGTATTAATGTAGGAGGAGTAAGATTACCATTAACTAATTTAGGAGAGCATGAAGAAATAATTATAAAACAAGAACTTGAAAATTTAAATATAATATAATTAAAACATAATAAAAAATAATGAATAAAATTTTATTCATTATTTTTTATTATGTTTTTTTCTTTTTCTGATAAATTTATTTTTTCTAATAAATCAGGTCTATTTTTATATGTTAGCTTTAAAGATTCATTTCTTCTCCACTCATCAACTTTCTTATGATTACCAGATAATAAGATATCTGGTACTTTCTTACCTTTAAATTCTCTAGGTCTAGTATATTGAGGTGCTTCTAATAACCCATTATAATGAGATTCATCTTTAAATGACTCTTCACTATTTAATACTCCAGGAATTAATCTTACAACGGAATCAATAACTGCCATTGCTGGTATCTCTCCACCAGTAAGTACATAATCCCCTATGGAAATTATATCAGTCACATAATTATCTATTATTCTATTATCTATACCTTCATAATGTCCACATAAAAAGATTAAATGTTCTTCTTTTGAAAAATCATTTGCTAAGCCTTGATTAAATACCTTTCCTTTAGGAGAAAGATATATAACTCTACTCTTATCCTCTTTAACACTTTGAATAGCTCTATATATAGGTTCTGGTTTCATTACCATACCTGGGCCTCCACCATAGGGATAATCATCTACTTTTTTGTGTTTATTTTTAGAAAAAGATCTTATATCAATATAATTTATATCTACTATATTGTTTTCTTTAGCCCTTCCAATAATACTCTCATCTAATACAGAAGTAAACATATTTGGAAATAAAGTTAATACATCTATTTTCATTCCAATAACCCCTCTATAGGATTTATAATAATCTTTTTATTTTCTAAATCAATTTCTTTGATAAATTCTTTTACTGCTGGTATAAGATATTCTTTATTCTTATTTTCACTTTTCACAACATATAGATCATTTGCACCAGGTGTTAAAACATCTTTTACAATACCTACTTCTAACCCTTCTAAAGTAAATACTTTTAAACCTTTTATTTGAAATATAAAATAACTATCCTCTTCTAAATCAACCAAATTTTCTTCAGAAATATATATATATTTCTCTTTAAATTTTAAAACATCATTAATATTAGAATACTCTTTTAGCTTTATTATAGGAAAGTTCTTTTTATAGCCTACTTTTTGTATATAATAAGAATCATCATCAATATATATTTCTTTTAAATCACTAAACCTTTTAGGATCATCAGTTAATGGTAAAACTTTTAATTCTCCTCTTATTCCATGAGTATTAATAATTTTTCCAACTTTTATATTTTTCATACTTCTAACCTCTCTTTCAGAAGTAAATATATTTATTTAAAAAAGAGATTAGTTAAACTAATCCCTTTATATAATCTCTACAACTACTCTTTTATTTTCTTTTATAGCAGCTGCTTTTACAACAGTTCTTATAGCTTTAGCTATTCTACCTTGTTTTCCAATTATTTTGCCCATATCATCTGGGGCTACCTTCACTTCAATAATAACTGATTGTGATCCTTCAACTTCATTTACTTCTACTGAATCTGGATCATCTACAAGTGATTTTGCAATCATTTCTACTAAATCTTTCACCTTTTCACCCCCTAAAAGCTATTATGCTTTTTTGGACTCTTCAAACTTGTCAAGAACACCATTGTTTTTGAAAAGACTATTTACAGTATCTGTTGGTCTCGCACCATTACTTAACCACTTAACTGCTTTTTCATCATCTATTTTAACTTCTTTAGGTTCTGAAATAGGATTATAATAACCAATTTCTTCAATAAATCTCCCATCTCTTGGAGAACGAGAATCAGCAACTACAATTCTATAGAAAGGTCTTTTTTTAGCTCCCATTCTTTTTAATCTTATTTTAACTGACATATATTTCACCTCCTTTAAAAGTTATATACTTTATTATTTGAAAAATGGCAAGTTCATACTTCCCCTTTTTTTCATGCTTTTTTCCATGCTAGAAAACTTCTTCATCATCTTTCTAGTTTCTTTGAATTGCTTTAACAGTCTATTTACATCTTGTATATTAGTTCCACTTCCATTTGCAATTCTTTTTCGTCTACTACCATTAATAATGGATGGGTCTGTTCTTTCATTTTTTGTCATTGACTTAATTATAGCTTCTATTTTAACTAATTCTTTATCATCTACATTTAAATTCTTCATTTGCTTCTTATTCATACCTGGAATCATTTCTAAAATTTGACTTAATGGTCCCATGTTTTTCATTTGCTCTAATTGATCTAAAAAGTCATCAAAAGTAAATTGCTGATTTCTTAATTTGCTTTCAAGTTCCATGGCTTTCTTTTGATCAATATTTGCTTGAGCCTTTTCTATAAGTGATAAAACATCTCCCATACCAAGAATTCGTGATGCCATTCTATCTGGATGAAATGGTTCTAAGTCATCTAACTTCTCACCCATACCAACAAATTTAAGAGGTTTACCAGTTACTGCTCTAATAGATAATGCTGCTCCTCCTCTTGCATCACCATCAAGTTTTGTAAGTACTACTCCATCAATATTTAACTTGTCGTTAAAGCTCTCAGCAACTGAAACTGCATCTTGTCCTGTCATTGCATCTACTACAAGTAATATTTCATTAGGATTTATATTTTCTTTTATATTTCCTAATTCATCCATTAATCCTTCATCTATGTGAAGACGTCCAGCTGTATCTATAATAACTAAATCATTTCCATTTTTATTTGCATGTTCTAATCCTGCTTTTGCTATATTTACTGGGTCTTGTTTATCTCCCATAGTAAAAACTGGGATTTTAGCTTGTTCACCAACAACTTGAAGTTGCTTTATTGCTGCAGGTCTATATATATCACAAGCTACTAATAATGGATTTTTACCTTTCTTTTTAAGTAAATTTCCTAATTTACCTGACAATGTTGTCTTACCAGCACCTTGAAGACCACAAAGCATTATTACAGTAGGAGGATTGTCAGCAAAATTTATTTTACTTTCTTTTTCTCCCATTAAATTTGTAAGTTCTTCATTTACAATTTTAATAACTTGTTGACCAGGAGTAAGACTTTCCATAACTTCATGTCCTACAGCTCTTTCTTTAACTTTGTTTACAAAATTCTTTACAACTTTAAAGTTAACATCTGCTTCGAGAAGTGCTAATTTTACTTCTCTCATTGCTGCTTTTACATCTTTTTCATTTAATTTTCCTTTTCCTTTTAATTTTCCAAGAGTTTTTTGAAGCTTTTCACCTAAACTTTCAAAAACCATTATTTCACCTCCTGAGTTACAAGTAATTGTTTAACAATACCATTTATATCTTCAAATATTTCTTTATTTTCACTATTTATGATATCTGAGTTGTTTTTTAGTTTATATAATAAATAATTTAATTCTTCTGCTTTTTTTCTATTAATCTCAAATCTTTTTACTAAACCTAATGTATCTTCATATTTATACAGTACAGACTCTGCTCTTTTTACTAAATCATATGCTCCCTGCCTACTAATTTCTAATTGTTCTCCAATTTCGGTCAATGTTAAATCATGTATATAATATAATTCAATTGCTTGAAATTGTCTAGAGCTTAAAAGTTTCCCATAAAAATCAAATAATAAACCTATCTCCACTATCTTTTCAAACATAAAATCAACCTTTTCATTAAAATAAACGAATACACCTGTAAAGTAATTAACTTGACAGATGTATTGTATAATATTTTTTTATATTTGTCAAACATTTAATCTGGAAAAATTGCATTTACAAAATTATCTCTATCAAACTCTTGTAAATCATTAATTCCTTCACCTACTCCAACAAGCTTTATAGGTACATTTAATTCAGATTGTACTGCAAAAATAACCCCACCTTTTGCAGTACCATCAAGTTTTGTAAGTGCTATCCCTGTAACATTACATGCTTCTTTAAAAACTTTTGCTTGCATAACTGCATTTTGTCCTGTTGTAGCATCAACTACAAGTAATATCTCTTTTGTGGCATCAGGATATTCTCTATTCACTATACGAACTATTTTATTTAATTCATTCATTAGATTTTTTTTGTTATGAAGCCTTCCAGCAGTATCACAAATTAAAATATCTGTCTTTCTTGCCTTAGCTGCTTGTATGCCATCAAAAATAACTGCTGCTGGATCAGATCCTTCTTTATGTGATATTAAATCAACATTAGATCTATTAGTCCATTCATTTAGTTGCTCTATTGCTGCTGCTCTAAATGTATCACCTGCTGCAATAAGAACTTTTTTTCCATTGTTCTTAAATTTATATGCTAATTTTCCAATTGTAGTAGTTTTACCTACTCCATTTACTCCTACAACTAATATTATAGAAGGTGAAGGCTCTATATTCAACTTAGAATCCCCTTCTACATCTTCTAGTCTTTCTTTTAATTCTTCTTTAAGTACATCTTTAACATCTGTAGCCTCAGTTAACTTTCTTTCTTTAACCTTATCTTTAACATTTTCTATTATGGTTTCAGTTGTTTCAAATCCAACATCTGCCATTATAAGCACTTCTTCAAGTTCCTCAAATAGTTCTTCATCAATTTTATGATAATGTTTAATTATATCATCTACTTTATCAGTTATGCCTTTTCTTGTTTTTTCTAACCCTTCTTTTAACCTACCCAAAAAACCCTTTTTCTCTTCTTGTAACTCTTCTTTTTCTTCTACTTTTTCTGATTCTTCTTTGTTTTTATTAAATAAATTATCAAACATATTTCTCCTCCTATTAACTTGCTTTTTCTTCTAATAACTCTGATAATTTCACTGATAATAATCTACTTATTCCATGTTCCTCCATAGTAACACCATATAATGAATCTACAGATTCCATAGTTCCTTTTCTATGAGTAATAACTATAAATTGAGTTTTCTCAGAAAATTCCCTTAGATATTCTGAAAACCTTATTACATTTGCATCATCTAAAGCTGCTTCTATTTCATCTAATACACAGAATGGAGTAGGTTTAAGCTTTAAAATTGCAAATAATAATGAAATAGCTGTAAGAGATTTTTCTCCTCCAGAAAGTAAATTTATATTTTGAAGTTTTTTACCTGGAGGTTGAGCAATTATTTCAATATCACTTTCTAAAATATTATCTTCGTCAACTAGATATATATCTGATTTTCCTCCTCCAAATAATTTTTCAAATATACTTTTAAAGTTTTTATTTATTACTTTAAATTTTTCTACAAATAATTCTTTCATTTTATCTTCCATATCTCTAATAACTTTTTCAAGATTTACTTTTGCTTCTTTTAAATCTTCTTTTTGAGTATTTAAAAACTCATATCTTTCAGATATTTCTTTATATTGTTCTATAGAATCCATATTTATATTACCTAATTTTTTTATCATTATCTTATAATTTTTTATCTCTTTTTGAACCTCAGTAACATTTTGTATTTCTTCTTTATATTCCAATGCCATTTGATAAGTTAATTCATATTCTTCCCATAATTTATTATTAAAGTTTTCTAAACTAGTTTCACACTTAGTCATTTTTACATCTATTTTATTAATACTTTTTTGTAAAGATGATATATTTTCATTCATTTTCTTTAGAGTTTCTTGTTCTTTGTAAAAATTATCAAGATATAATTTTTTTTGATTTTTAGACTCTACTAATATTGAATTCGACTTATTAAGCTTTTCTTTAAGCTCTATCCTTTTTTTATCTATATCATTTAATAATATTTCAGTATGTTTTATATCATCTTCCTTAGTTTTTATTTCTTTTTTTATGGTTTCATTTTTAGTTTTTAATGAATCAATCTCTAAATTTAATCTTTTCAAAGTATTAGAAATTTCTTTTTGTCTTTGTTCAAATGATGCTAATTCAATTTTAAGTTTAGTTATATCATCATTTAACTTTTTAACCTTTTCCTTTTTATCATTAAAATCTTTTAAATCAATTTCTACACCTTGTTTAGTAAAACTATTTTTAGATTCTAATTCTTTTATTATTTTTTTAGTTTCCATAATTGTATTTATAGAGTTCTGTTTTTCCAACTCTAAATTATTTAATTCTTTAGAAAATCTTTCTATTCTATATTCAATTTCATCCCTTTGTTCTTTTAAGTTTTCTTTTCTATTTTCCTTGCTATTTATATCTATCTTTAGATTATTTATATTTTCATTTAAATTATCTAATTTTTCTTCTTCTTTGTGTATCTGTTTTTTTAGATCAGAATACTTCTGAATAATTTCATTATATTTTTTCTCATTACTTTTTATATTATTTTTTAATTCCTCAATTTCTCTATCCCTACCTATTAAACTTGTAGAATTATTATTTTTGTAATCTCCTCCGGTCATTGAGCCACCAGGGTTTATTACATCTCCTTCTAACGTTACTATTTTATAGGAATTATTGCACATTCTTGATACATATATACCTACTTTTAAATTTTCTACAACTATAACTCGTCCCAATAAATATTCAAATATATTTGTATATTCTTCATCATAACTTATCAATTTGGAAGCTAAATCATATACTCCATCATGAGACAATATTTTTTTCATATCATTATTAATTTTTCTTGCTTTTATAGAATCCAGTGGTAGAAATGTTACTCTTCCTAATTTATTGTTTTTTAGATAATCAATAAATTTCTTAGCATCTTCTTTTGATTCTGTAACAACATTTTGTAATGAACCTCCTAATGCTATTTCAATTGCCTTTTCATATTTTTCTTGAGTAGTTATTAATTCTGCTACTACACCTTTTAATCCCTTTGAAAAAGATGAGTTCTTTTTGCAAGCTAATAAAATATTTTTTACGCCTTTATAATATCCATCATACCTTTCTTTTATATTATTAAGCATTTTAAGTCTTGATTTATTAGAATCAATTTTCAACTTTAAATCATTAATACGTTTTATATATTCATCCATATCTCTTTTGTTTTTTTCTTTATCTGTTAAAAGTTTATTTTTCTGATTTTCTAAATTCTTTATTTTTTTTCTGTATATTTCTAACTCTGATCCAATATTATCATTTTCTGTTATGATAGAATCCTTTTTTCTATCTAACTCTTCTTTTTCTTCCAATATACCTTTTATTCTTTTATCAATATTTTTAATAAAAGATTCTATCGTATTAATTTTACCTTTTTTCTCTGTTATATTATTTAAAATCTCTATAATATCAGTTTTCTTCTTTTCAATATTTTCCTCAGAAGATTTTATATAGGATTCATTTTGATTTAATAATCTATTTATTTCATCAGATTTTAATTTCAGAGAAGAAATATCTGTATTAATCTTTTCTTTTTCTTTTTTTAAATATAATAATTCATCTTGCTTTTCATCTGTTAATTCTATATTTTCTTCTAATTCTAAATCTAATCTTACAATATCTTTATTTAAAAATGAAATTTTTTCTTTCTTTATCTTAAAATCCGTTTCTTCTTTTTCTATATTTCTTTGAAGAGTCTGTTTCTGATTCTGAATATTTTCTATTTCATTATCTATTTCTTCAATTAGACTTTTTGCTTTTTCAAATTTTATTTCTATTTGTTTTCTATTTTCTTCATTCTCAGAATACTGATTTAATACTAATTCTTTTTGAGCTTTAAGGTGCTCTATTTCATCATTAAGCCTATTAATTTCTCTAACAAATAAATTAACCTCTAAAGATTTTAACTTTGATCTTAATTGCAAATACTCATTAGCCTTATCACTTTGATCTTTCAAAGAATCTATATTTGTTGAAAGTTCTTCTATAATATCATTTATTCTGATTAAATTATCATTGGTTTTGTCTAACTTTTTTTCTGATTCTTTCTTTCTTGACTTATACTTTACAATCCCAACTGCTTCCTCAATTAAATTTCTTCTATCTTCAGTTTTACTTGATAATATCTCTTCTATCTTACCTTGTCCTATTATAGAATAACCATCAGTTCCTACACCTGTATCCATAAATAATTCTTTAACATCTTTTAATCTACTTGATGTTTTGTTTATATAATATTCACTTTCTCCTGAACGATATACTCTTCTTGTAATACTTACGTCAGAATAATCAACTGGTATCTCGTTATTTTTGTTATCCAAAATAAGAGTTACTTCACTAAAACCTAATGCTTTCCTTTTAGATGTTCCAGAAAATATAACATCTTCCATTTTACTACCTCGTAATGACTTAGCACTTTGTTCTCCTAAGACCCATTTTATAGCATCAGATATATTGCTTTTTCCGCTACCATTAGGTCCTACAACGCCTGTTATTCCCTTTTCAAAATCAATTGTAGTTTTATCTGCAAATGATTTGAATCCTTGTAATTCTATTTTTTTTAAATACATATTATCTACCTCTTTATGAACAAATTATATTATGTTTACATAAATATTTTTTTATGAAATATTTTTCATCTAATAAATATTTTTCATATCCATCATTAATTTCTATTTTATTTACATTATTAGTTTCTATTATTTTTATATTATATTTCTTTTTTAGTTTCTTTAAATTTTCACCTTTATAACCTACAAATTGTGAAACACTTTTACTATTTAATTTTATAATTAAATTATTTGTATTAAATCTTTTTTCAATCAACATTAGTTTTATTATTTCTCCATATAATTTTGATTCAATAATTTGTCTTATTGATGGGTGTAAAGGACCAGCAACTACATCTTCTTCAAAGGATATATTTTTTGTAGGTTGAAGACCTATCCTTATTACTGGAATATCAAAATATTTAAAAAGCATTAAATAATCTTTTATATAATCTATAGTATCTTCAAGTGTAAATGGCTTATATATTTTTTTTATATATAAAGTTTCTAAATATGTTTGTCTTATTATTAAAGTAGGGTATATCCTTACAAAGTCTGGATTTAGTTCTATGAATTTTTTTACAGTATATAGTGATTTATTATATGTATCACCTACTAGTCCTACCATCATTTGTAGTCCTAGTTCAAATTCATTGGCTTTTATCATATCTACAGCTCTATAAACATCCTCGACAGTATGTCCTCTATTACTTGAATTAAGAACTTCTTTATCTAAAGATTGTACCCCTAACTCTATTATATCAACACCATAGGCTTTTAAATTTTCTATAATTTCTTTATCAATATAATCAGGTCTTGTAGATAATCTTATTTTATCTATTTTTCCCTCATCTTTATAATTTTTAGCAATATTTAAAAAAGATTGTTGTACTTTTAAATCCAATCCTGTAAAACTTCCTCCAAAAAATGCAATTTCTTTTAGTACACTATCACTTATAGTATTTAAATGTCCTTCTATAATATCAATTATTTGTTCAGAAGTTATTTCAGTATCTAATCCAGTTATTTTTCTCTGGTTACAAAAAACACAATCATGAGGGCATCCTCTATGAGGTATAAATATAGGTATTATATAATGATTTTTCATTTATTATTAACCTTTTTCAGAGCAAATTTAGCAGCATTTTGCTCAGCTTCTTTTTTGCTATTACCTTTTCCTGTTCCTAAAACCTTATTATTATTTGAAACTTCTACATAAAATTTTTTATTATGATCTGGCCCTTCCTCTTTTACCACATTGTATTTTATATTGCTATTTGAATCTTGTTGTATTATTTCCTGAAGTTCAGTCTTATAATCAAGAAGCATCTCTCCATTAACAGCATTTATTATAGTTTCAAGTAAATTATCTAATATAAATTTTTTTGAAGCTTTCATACCACCATCTAAGTATATTGCACCTATTACAGCTTCAAAAGCATCAGATAATATACTTATTCTAGTTCTTCCACCAGTAGCTTCTTCACCTTTTCCCAATAACATAAATTTTCCTAAGTTTAATTTTTTTGATCTCTCAGCTAATGAAGGTTCACATACTGTTAATGCTCTTATTTTTGTTAATTCGCCTTCAGGAAAGTTTTTATATTTATTAAAAATGTAATCACTTATAACTAAACCTAATACTGAATCACCTAAAAATTCTAATCTTTCATTATATAATATTTTTTTACTTTTAAATTCATTTGCATATGAGCTATGAGTCAATGCTTTATTTAATAATGTAATGTCACTAAACTCATAGTTTATTTTTTCTTGAAATTGCTTTAGTTTTTCTTTTCTTGTTTTTGACAAATCTTTCATGTAATCCCTCCAGTCTATTGATATACTTAAAATTATTTTAGAAAATTCTAAGATAATTTTAAGTATACCTATTATAGTTTACTATATTTCTCTAATATAATGCAAATAGAAGGTAGCATTCGCTACCTTCTATTTTTCATATTTTTTTAATAAAATTGTAGCATTATGTCCTCCAAACCCAAGTGAGTTTGATAGAGCATATTTTACTTCATAATTAATAGCTTTATTAGGAATATAATTCAAATCACATTCTTCATCTTTCTCAGTTAAATTTATAGTTGGTGGTATAATATTATTTTTTATTGCAAGTGATGATGCTATTGCTTCTATTCCACCTGCTGCACCAAGTAAGTGACCTGTCATAGATTTAGTTGAACTTATTTTTATATCATAAGCTTTATCACCAAATAAATTCTTAATTGCTAAAGTTTCAAACTTATCATTATAATGAGTTGAAGTTCCATGAGCATTAATATAATCAATTTCATCCTTATCAATATTAGCATCATTAATCGCAATTTCCATTGCCCTTCTTGCTCCGCTTCCATCTTCTAAAGGTGTTGTTATATGATTTGCATCACATGTAGAACCATACCCCACTATTTCTGCATATATATCTGCACCTCTATTTTGTGCATGTTCCAAAGTTTCTAATATTAATATAGCTGCTCCTTCTCCCATAACAAAACCATCTCTATTTTTATCAAATGGTCTACTAGCTTCTTTAGGATTATCATTATTAGTAGACAATGCTTTCATTGATGAAAATCCTGCTAAAGCTATGGGAGTAATAGATGCTTCAGTTCCACCACTTATTAAAATATCAGCATCTCCTCGTTCTAACGTCTTAAATGCATCCCCTAATGCGTTAGTAGAAGAAGCACATGCTGTTACAATAGTTTCATTAGGACCTTTCGCATCAAGAGCAATAGCTACTTGTCCTGCAGCCATATTTCCAATCATCATAGGTATAAAAAATGGACTTATTCTTTTAGGTCCTTTTTTAATTAACTTTTCATTCTGAGTTTCAAATGTTTCTATTCCACCTATTCCTGAACCTAAAATAACTCCAAATCTTTCCTTATCAATTTTATCTAAATTAATTTTAGAATCTTGAATTGCAATCTTAGATGCTGCAACAGCAAACTGAGAGTATCTATCCATTCTTTTTGCGTCCTTTTTGTCTATATAATTTACAGGATCAAAATCTTTAACTTCTGCAGCTATTTTAGTAGGGTAATCTTCAGTATCAAATTTTGTTATATAATCCACACCACTTTTACCATTAACTAATGATTCCCAAAAAGTATCTTTTCCAATACCAATAGGACTAATAACTCCAATTCCTGTTATAACTACTCTATTATTCATAATATTCCTCCCAAAAGAGTTCTAATATTAAGGCCCCGCTTTAACGGGACCTACATATTATTTGTTGTTATTTATATAATCTACTGCATCCTTTACCTTTGAAATCTTTTCAGCATCTTCATCAGGTATTTCTATATCAAACTCTTCTTCAATAGCCATAATTAACTCAACAACATCTAATGAATCTGCATCTAAATCCTCTTGAAAAGATGACTCCATTTTTATCTCGTCTTTTTCTACATCTAATTGTTCTGCAATAATATCTTTTAATTTTTCTAATACCATTAATTACACCCCCTTTCAATTATATTGATAATCCACCATCTACAACGATAGTTTGACCAGTAATATATTTTGATAAATCACTTGCTAAAAATAAAGCAGCATTTGCAACATCAGTTGCTTCTCCAAATGAATTTAAGGCTATACCTTTTAGATATTCATCTTTTATTTTTTCATTTAGTTTGTCAGTCATATCTGTTTTTATAAATCCAGGCGCTATAACATTTACCCTTATATTTTTTTTGCCTACTTCTTTTGCAATTGACTTACTAAAACCTATTATACCTGCTTTAGAAGCAGCATAATTTGATTGTCCAGCATTACCCATTATTCCAACAACTGAACTAATATTTATTATACTTCCATATTTCTGTTTTATCATTTTTCTTATGATAGACTTAGTAACGTTAAAAGTTCCTTTTAGATTAATTTCTAAACAATCATCCCACTCTTTCTCAGACATTCTCATAAGTAAATTATCTCTTGTAATACCAGCATTATTAATTAATATATCAATTTTATCAAATCTATCAAATGATTGCTTAATTAAGTTATTTGCATCATCAACATTTGAAATATCTGCTTTAATTGCAAAAGCTGTTCTACCCATTCTCTCTATTTCTTCTACTACTTCTAATGCTTTTGTTTCATTGTTAAAATAATTAATAATAACATTAGCACCATTTCTAGCTAGAGTAAGTGCTATCTCTTTACCAATACCACGAGAACCTCCTGTTATTATAACATTTTTATTATCAATTTTCATTTAAATCACTCCCTTTATTTCATACTAAATTATCTAAATCAGCCACCTTACTTATATTTTTTATATTAACTTTTATTTTTTTCTTTTTGGCTGTTTTCTTAATAAATGCTGAAAGTGATTTTGCAGGTCCAATCTCAATAAAGTTTGTCACACCATCATTTAACATCTTTTCTATTGATTGTTCCCAATAAACTGAGTTATACACCTGTTTAACTAATAAATCTTTTATATTGTTATCTCTAATATAATCAGCTGTCACATTTGATATTACATCTACCTTAGGTGATTCAACTAACACTTTCTCTAAATCTTTTTTTAACTTTTCACCTGCTGGTTTTAATAGTGAAGAATGAAAAGGTGCACTAACAGGTAATAATACTGCTTTTTTAGCTCCATATTCCTTTGCCATTTCTACAGCTTTTTCTATTATATCCTTTTCTCCTGTAATTACTATTTGCCCAGGGCAATTATAATTTGCAGCTTCTATAATGCCTTCACCCTTTAAGTCATTTATTAATTTTTCTGTATCTGAAATACTCATTCCAATTAGAGCTGCCATTTTACCTTTACCTTCAGGTACAGTTTCTTGCATATACTTTCCTCTTTTTTGTACTAACTTTACTGTATCTGAAAAATCTATAGCTCTTGCATATAAAAGTGCATTGTATTCACCTAAACTAAGTCCCGCAGTCACATCTGCTTTTAAACCTTTTTGCTCTAAAACTCTTAGTATTGCATAAGAAGTAGTTAATATTGCTGGTTGAGTTATCTCAGTAAGTGATAAATCTTCCATTGATCCATTAAAACATAATTCAATAATATCGAAATCTAATTCTTTATTTGCCATATCAAATACTTCTCTAGATACTTCAAAATTATCATAAAAATCTTTTCCCATACCTACATACTGCGAGCCTTGACCCGGAAAAACAAATGCGGTTTTCATAAATATTCACCTCTCGCTAAAATTTACATAATTTTTCTTTTACATCTTCAACTTCAGTTATTATATCCTCTATTATCTCTTTACAACTCTTTATATCTTTAATAAGACCACTACTTTGTCCTGCCATTACTGAACCTAAATCCACATCTCCATCAATAGCTGCTTTTTTAAGAGATCCTATTGTCAATTTATCAATTTCATCTTTATTTTCAATATCTTTTTCTAAATTAATTATTTTTCTTGAAAGTTTATTTTTTATTATCCTTACAGGATGTCCTGTTATTCTTCCAGTAACTATAGCATCTCTATCCTTAGAATTCACAATTTTTTCTTTGTATTGATCATGAGCAATACATTCATTAGAACATACAAATCTAGTTCCGATTTGTACACCTTCTGCTCCTAAAGATATAGCAGCCATAAATCCTCTACCATCTGCTATTCCTCCAGCTGCTATAACTGGTATATCTACATCATCTACAACTTGAGGTACTATGGCTAATGTAGTAAGTTCACCAATATGTCCTCCTGCTTCAGTCCCTTCAACAATTACAGCATCAGCACCTACTTTTTCCATCCTTTTTGCAAGTGCTACAGAGGGAACTACTGGAATAACTTTTGTTCCTACATTTTTTAATTTATCTATATACTTGCCTGGATTACCTGCTCCAGTAGTAACAACACTTATTTTCTCATCATATAACATTTCCATAATACTATCAGCATGTGGGGATAAAAGCATAACATTAACCCCAAATGGTTTATCTGTCATTTCTTTAGCTTTAAGTATTTCTTGTTTTACAACTTCTACTGGAGCAGCACCACAACCAATTACCCCAAGACCGCCAGCATTTGAGACAGCAGCTGCAAGTTCTGCAGTAGCTACCCAAGCCATCCCACCTTGTATAATCGGATATTTTACTCCTAATAATTTAACTAATCTATTTTCAAACATATAAACCTCCTAATATTTATGACGTCCATTTAAGAAGTGTAGCACCCCATGTTAATCCTCCACCAAAACCAACTAATATTACATTATCTCCATCCTTAATTGTATTGTTTCTTACAGCTTCATCTAATGCTACCGGTATAGAAGCAGATGACATATTACCATATTTATCTAAATTCATACATACCTTATCTTTATTAATTTTAAGCCTCTTTGAAGCTGATTCAATAATTCTCATATTAGCTTGATGAGGTATTAAGTGATCTATATCTGATATACTAAAACTTATATCATCCATTACTTTTTTTGAAGATTGTGCCATAGTCTTCACTGCAAATTTAAATACAGAATTGCCTTCCATTTTTATAAAATGCAATTTATTCTTTACAGTTTCTTCAGTAGACGGATTAAGTGAACCTCCTGCAGGTTGAGTTAAAAGTTCTCCTCCAGAACCATCTGCACCAATATCCATTGATAATATACCTTTACCTGAATCTACACTAGAAACAACTACTGCACCTGCACCATCTCCAAATAATACACAAGTATTTCTATCTTCCCAATCTACAATTTTACTTAAATTATCAGCACTAATTACCAATACGTTCTTGTAAAGTCCTGACTTAATAAATGCATATGCATTTGTTAAACCATAAATAAAACCAGTACATGCAGCCTCCAAATCAAATGCAGCCGCATTTTTAAGTCCTAATTGTTCTTGCACTATACAAGCTGTAGATGGAAAAGCCATATCCGGTGTAACAGTAGTTACTATTACCATATCTATATCTTGAGAATTTAGACCAGAGGAAGCTATAGCTCTTTCTGCTGCTATTTTTGCCATATAAGATGTTGATTTATCTTTTTCTAGAATTCTTCTTTCTCTTATACCAGTTCTAGTAGTTATCCATTCATCTGAAGTATCTACTATTTTTTCTAAGTCTTTATTAGTAACTATATTCTGAGGAACATAACTTCCAGTACCAATAATTCCAATGCCAAATTCTCTTTCCATTTTAATCCTCCATTTTCAATATCTCATTTTCTATAATTTCTACAACATTATTTTCAGTAAATATTTTAGCTTGTTTTATTGCATTTTTAAAAGCTTTAGAATCTGAACTTCCATGAGCTTTTATCACTCCACCTTTAACACCTAGTAATAACGCTCCACCATATTCACTATAATCTATTTGTTTTTTTAAACTTTTAAGCCCATCCTTTAATAAAAAAGCTCCTAATTTAGTTTTAATGTTTTTCATAAACTCTTTTTTTAAAGATGAGAAAATTGTAGAAGCTAATCCTTCTGTTAACTTTAGTATTGTATTTCCAACAAAACCATCACAAACTAAAACATCACAATAGCCTTTTGGTATATCCCTTACTTCAATATTTCCATAAAAATTTATATTGCTTTCAGCAAGTAATTTATAACTTTCTTTTGTTAGTTCATTACCTTTTTCTTGCTCTTCACCAATATTAACAAGACCTACAGTAGGATTTTTTCTACTTAAAACCTTATCAGCATAAATTGAACCCATTATAGCAAATTGTTCTAAATTTTTTGGTTTTGAATCTACATTTGCTCCTGCATCAATTAGTAATGACACTCCTTTTTCAGTAGGATATACAGGAGATAAAGCTGGTCTATCTATCCCTTTAATTCTTCCAACGATAAATAATCCTCCAGCAAGTAATGCACCTGTACTACCTGCAGAAACAACTGCATCTGCTTGTTTTTCCTTTACTAATTTTAATGCTTTAACCAAAGAAGAATCTTTTTTTCTTCTTATGGCCTTTACAGGTTTTTCAGTATTCTCTATAACTTCACTTGCATTTATGATGTCAATTTTATCTTTATCATAATTATATTTATCTAATTCTTTTTTTATCATATCTGAGTTGCCAACAAGAATAACTTTAACATCAAACTCATTTACTGCATCTACACTTCCCTTAACAGTCATACTAACACCTTTGTCGCCACCCATTGCATCAATTGCTATTTTCATATAAACACTCCTATTCCATAGATACTAAAATAAATTTTCCTCTAAAAACCTGCTTTTGAGATTCATATATAAATACATGAACAAAATATTTATTTGCCCTTTGTCTTACTACCTCAGCTTTGGCAATTAATTTACTACCAGATTTTACTGGTTCATTGTATTTAATATTTGCTACACCTGTAAGAGCTACTTCTGCATCTATTACAGCCATTGCTATAGACTCTGCTTGAGCAAATATATGATGTCCTCTTACAATATCAGTTTTTTCAAAAGCCATGTCTTTAGTTGTTTCAAGAATTGATATTCCAGTATTACCAAGCTCTAAATCAATAAGTTCACCTACTATTTCTTTACCTCCAATAGATCTAACTTTTGTATGATTTTTTTCAGCTACATTCTTTACTCTTTCCCTAAGCTCTGGAATCCCAAGTTCCAATCTATCAAGTCTTATGGTTTGAATGCTTACATTAAAAACTTCAGTTAACTCTTCATCAGTCCAAAAAGGATCTTCAATTAATTTTTCTTTTAATTCTTTTTGCCTCTCCTTCTTTGGTTTACGCTTTTTCAATACTATCACCTCAAGTTACGACTTGAAATTAGTACCTGTTACTAATAGTAAGTATATATTAATAAACTATTTTTTTCAAGTATTAATTTCAATTATTTTTTATTTTTAACACTTATTATTATGACTTCATCTTAGTATATTATAACAAATTTATCTGATAGCTTACAATTCTATTTATCTTTATTAAAAAGATATATAAAAAAGGTAGATACATATGTATCCACCTTTTGATTAATTTACTTCTTTAACCTCTTTATTTTTGTAATATCCACAAGCAGAGCATACTCTATGTGGTAATTTTGGCTCATGGCATTGAGGACATTCCATCAAATTAGGTCTTGTAGCCTTAGAATTTGATGCTCTTCTCATATCTCTTTTTGATTTTGATGTTTTACGCTTTGGTACTGCCATTAAAAACACCTCCTTATTTATCCATTAATCTTTTCAGTTTAGCCAACCGAGGATCAATATTGTCATCTTCACAATTACAATCACCCTTGTTTAAGTCCTTTCCACATTGAGGACATATACCTTTGCATTCATTATCACAAATAGTTTTCATAGGTAAAGATAGCAATATAGAAGATATAATAGGTTCATTTAAATTTAATATATTACCTTTTTCTAAAATTAATTCATCTTCTGATGAGTTTTCTTGATCATTTTCATATACTATTTTATAATCAAGCATAGCATCTTCATTTTTAGTAATATTTTTTAAACATCTAGCACAACTAGTTGTATATTCAAAAGAAACCTTAGCCTGTAGATATATACCGTCGTCTGTATTAAATATTCCTCCATTAACTTCTACAGGTTTATTAAATTTAATATGGTTACCCTCAGTCTTAATCTCATTAATTTCAAATGTATCATCTAATTCAATCTGATAATCGCTTCCGTTTATAAGATTAGATAGGTTAACTTTCATTTTATTCACCTCTTATTATGACCAACCCTAATTATATTAATTTATAATAACTTTGTCAAGTTATTATGTTTACAGATTTAAATGTTAAACTAAAGATTTTGTATCTCTTGCTATCATAAGTTCTTCATTTGTTGGTACAAGAAGAATTTTAACTTTACTTTCTTTTTTATTTAATTCTGTCTCTTTACCTCTAACATTATTATTAGATTTATCTATATCTATTCCTATGAATTCTAATCCTTTACAAATTTCTTGTCTAGTTTCAGATGAGTTTTCACCTAGTCCAGCAGTAAATACTAATACATCTATTCCATCCATTATAGCAGAATATGCACCTATATATTTCTTAACTCTCATATTAAACTTTTCAAGTGCTAATTGCGCTCTATGATTCCCTTCACTAGCTGCACCTTCAATGTCTCTAAAGTCACTACTTACACCTGATATTCCTAATACTCCAGACTTTTTATTTAGCATTGTATTAACTTCATCAATAGTCATATTCTCTTTTTCCATTAAATATACTATTATAGCTGGATCTATATCTCCACTTCTAGTTCCCATAGCAAGACCTTCTAGTGGAGTGAATCCCATACTAGTTTCAATTGACTTACCATTTTTTACAGCAGCAACACTTGCACCATTTCCTAAATGACAAGTAACAATTTTTAAATCTTTAATATCTTTTCCTAACATATCTGCTGCTCTATTTGCTACATATTTATGTGATGTTCCATGAAAACCATATCTTCTTATTCCATATTTTTCATACATCTCATAAGGAATAGGATAGATATAAGATGATTCAGGCATAGTTTGATGGAATGCTGTATCAAACACTGCAACCATAGGTGTATTTGGCATTAATTCCTGACAAGCTTTTATTCCCATAATATTTGGTGGATTATGTAATGGCGCAAGCTCTGAACATTCTTCAATTGCTTTTAACACATTATCATCTATTATTACAGACTCTGAGAATTTTTCTCCTCCATGAACTACTCTATGACCTACTGCATTTATTTCATCCATAGAACTTATAGCTCCATGGTCTGAATCTACTAAAGCATTTAAAACAATCTCTATTGCTTTTTTATGATCACTCATAGGCTTTTCAATTAATACTTCTTCTTTTCCTGTAGGTTTATGCTTAACTCTTGCTCCTTCAATTCCAATTCTTTCAGCTAATCCCTTAGCAAGAACTTCTTCATTTGACATATCTATTAATTGATATTTAAGTGAAGAACTACCACAATTAATTACTAATACTTTCATATTCATCCTCCTAAAAAACTTTTTATATTCTAATGTTATTATAAAACATTTAAAAAATCAACTAGATATAAATTATAATTTGTATATCAAGCTTAATAACTATTATAATATAAAATAAGACTTAATCAAATATATTTTAATGAAAAAATCAAATTATTATACCTGTATTGATTAAAATAAATATAATAAAGGAGAAAAAAATGAAAATTGTTGGTCTTGTTACTGAATATAACCCTTTTCATAATGGTCATAAATACCATCTAGAACAATCTAAATTAGAAACAAACTGTAACTATAGTGTAGCTGTGATGAGTGGGAATTTTGTCCAAAGAGGAGAGCCTGCTATATGTGATAAATGGACTCGAGCTAAGATGGCAGTAGATGCTGGTGTTGATTTAGTATTAGAGTTACCTACTTTATACTCTACTATGAGTGCTGAATATTTCTCATATGGTGCTGTTAAATTATTAGATTCTTTAAACGTTATAGATTATATATCCTTTGGAAGTGAGACAAATGATTTAGAATCTCTTATAAAAATTTCAAAAATATTAGGATCTGAACCTAAAGATTTTAAATATCACTTAAAAAAACATTTAAATAAAGGGATGTCTTTTCCTAAAGCAAGAAGTGAAGCTTTAAAAAATATCTTTAATGATTATAAAATTGATAATATAATAAATAATCCTAACAATATATTAGCAATAGAATATATAAAATCATTAATAACCTTAAATAGCACAATAAAACCTCACTCAATTAAAAGAATAATTTCAGATTATAATGAAATTACTCTAACTGGAAATATATCGAGTGCTACTGCAATAAGAAGATCTTTAATTTCTGAAGGTATTTCCGATAAGGAAACATCTTATTCTTTACCTATTCATAGTAAAAAACATATATCAAAATACTTAGCAAATTATAGTTCTTTTAATCAATTGATTAACTTTAATGATATTCTAATATATAAGTTAAGAACTATAGATAAGGATTACTTGAAAGAATTTATAGATATAGAAATTGGTCTTGAAAATAGAATAATAGAAGCTGCAAATAAATTTGATAATATAATAGATATAATAAAAAATATTAAAACTAAAAGATATACTTATACTAGAATCCAAAGAATTTTAATTCATATACTATTAGATATCAATTATAAAAAAGATCAATTTTATAATTTTCCACTTTATATTCATGTTTTAGGATCTAATAAAAAAGGTTTTGAAATACTGAAAAATATAAAATCTAATTCAAATTTACCTATAATAAATAAAGTAGCTGACTTCAAAAAAAATAATCTAAATAAAATGTTTGATTTAGATATAAAGGCATCAAATATATATTTTATAGGAGTAAACAATAAAACAAATATAAAAAATAATTTTGATTTTTATATTTCTCCTTATATTAGAACATAATTATGTATCAAATTAAATATAATTAAATAGATGTAAAATGGAGGTCGCTTATGAACTATTTATTCTATTTAATTATATTTTTTATTTTATATATTATAATTAAAAAAAAATATTTATTTAGATTTAAAAATTTATTATATCCATTTATATTTATTGTTCTTATAATATTAATAGTATTGTATCCTAAAAATTCCATAGATGCCGCATTAAGAGGAATAGATGTTTGGTTTTTTACTGTACTACCTTCTCTTCTACCTTTTTTTATAATTTCTGAAATAACTATTCAATTAGGATTTGTGAATTTTATAGGAACATTAATTAGTCCTTTAATGCGTCCCTTATTTAATATTCCAGGTGAGGGAGCTTTTGTATTTGCAATGAGTATAACTTCTGGATATCCAGTAGGAGCTAAATTAATCTCTAAATTAAGATTAGAAAATAAAATTTCTCAAATAGAAGCACAAAGACTTGCTTCTTTCGCTTCTACTTCTGGACCTCTCTTTATAATAGGAGCCGTTTCTATAGGTATGTTTAATAATGAGAGATTAGGATTTCTTTTAATATTATCTCATTATCTTGGATCTATTACATTAGGTTTAATATTTAGATTCTTTAAATATAATGTTAAGGGACACCAAATAAGTATAGATTATAAAAAGAATTTAAAACATTCTTATAATAATCTTTTAAAAGATAAAAATATTGGGAATATTATGTCTGATGCAATGCAAGATGCAATGAATACAATACTAATAATTGGTGGCTTCATTATTTTTTATTCAGTAGTTATAGAATCATTAAATTCACTTAATATTGTTTATTATATTATGAAGTCATTAGAAAATATAGGTGTTTTTATTGAAGAAAATATAATTAAGGGATTTTTATTTGGAATTATAGAAATAACTAATGGTGCTAAAATTCTTTCACAATCAATAGAAAGCAACAGCTTACATATTTATGTTCTAGTTAGTATATTAATAGGATGGAGTGGAATATCTATTCATAGTCAAGCTTTAAGTTTTTTTTCTAAAATAGATATAAATAACAAAATATATATTTTTTCTAAATTAATGCATGGTTTACTTGCTGGAGCTTTTACACTGATTCTTTATAACCCTATAATGACTAAATCAATAAGTGTTTTTAATTATTCTTATAAAATTAAAAACAGTTCAAATTACTTTAGAAATTTTTTTGACCATATATATATATCATTTAAAATAATTCTATTCATACTTTTTCTATTAACTATATCTTCACTTATATCATCTATACTTTATAATATATATAAAGCCATACTAAAAGGACCTAAATAGGTCCTTACATTTCATTTAATTCATTTCTATTTTCATCAACTGTCTTAAGCAACTCTTCTAATTGACTTTGTACAGTTTTTAATAATTCATCAGCGTATTCTCTGCCACCTAATCTTATATCTTTAGCATTACTTTGTGCCTTTTGAATAATTTCATCTGCTCTTAACTGGGCTCTTTTAGTTATTTCATCTCTTTCAACCATTTCTTCTATATGTAATCTTGCTTCTTGTATTACTGTATCTGCCTCCTTTTGTGCTTCAGCAAGTATTCTTTGTCTTTCTTCTCTAATCCATTCTGCTTGTTTTATTTCATCTGGTAATTTAGATCTTATTTCATTAAGAACGTCTAAAATTTCATGCTTGTCCACCATGATTTTACCTGATAATGGTATACTGGAACTTTCTTCTAATATCTCTTCAATTTCATTTAATAATTTTAATAAATCCATTATATATCACCTTTCAACTTTTTATTTAGATTATATTCTACTATTTCTGGAACTAATTTACTTACATCTCCATTAAATTTAGCTATTTCCTTTACTACAGAAGAACTTAAAAAAGAGTATTTACTACTTGTCATTAAAAAGAAGGTTTCTAATTCTTCATCTAACATAGTATTAGTAAGAGCCATTTGAAACTCATACTCAAAATCAGAAAGTGCTCTTAGCCCTTTTAAAATAATTGAAACATCCTTACTTTTAGCATAATCTATAAGTAATCCAGCAAAGCTATCTATTTCTACATTTTCAATATCTTTAGTTGTATTTTTTAATAACTCAACTCTCTCTTCAACATTAAACAATGAATTTTTTGAAGGGTTATTTAAAACTGTTACTATTATTTTATCAAACTTTTTACTTGCCCTTTTTATAATATCTAAATGTCCATTAGTTACTGGATCAAAACTACCTGGATATATTACTGTCATAATTATGCCTCCTGTATTTTAAAGAAAGATATGGATGTTTCTCCATAATTTCTTATATTTATATTATATTTTTCATTAAAAATATTAAGATTTAAATCTTTTTCATGTTCAGCTATTATTACTCCATCTTCAGTTAATAAATCATATTTTTCTATAAGTTTTATACTTTCAATAATTAAATTTTTTTTATATGGAGGATCTAAAAATATATAATGAAACTTAATATTTTTATCTCTAAAAAGATTAAGAGCATTATTATAATTCATTTTATAGATCTCTGATTTATTTTTAAAATTAGTTTTTTCTAGATTTTCTATTATAGTCTTATAACTATTAATTTCATTATCTATAAAAAAGCATTTTTCTGCTCCTCTACTTAAAAATTCTATACCAATTGATCCACTTCCAGCAAACAAATCTAATACAATATCATCTGAATATACATTTATTATATTAAATAATGTTTCTTTCATTTTATCTGTAGTTGGTCTAGTATTAGTTCCTTTTGGAGCTTTTAATTTATGTCCTTTAGCAGTTCCTGTTATAACTCTCAAAATCAAACCTCCAATATTACTTTATTTCTAATTTAGCTTTACTTTATTTTAGCATATAAATTAAATTGATACAAAGTAAATTTAAAATAGAATAATTTTATTGAAAAAGGTTAAAATAAATAGGTATTAAATATTATTTCCATTTCAAAATACTTTCAACTATGATTATATTTTTCATCTATCTTATCATAAATTAAAAGAAAGATTTTTTCTTTCTTTTAATTTATTTTTTTATTTTTATCAATTAAAAGAGATATCATTCAACTTTTCAGATATAAGTTTATAAACCTTATTTTTTATTTTTATATTTTTAGTTAATTCTAGTTTTGGATCTTCTTTTAATATATCTTGTGAAACTTTTTGTGCAATTTTCAAAATTTTAATATCTGTAAATATATTTGCTAATTTAAATTCTGGAATACCATGCTGTCTTACTCCAAAAAATTCACCAGGGCCCCTTAATTCTAAATCTTTTTCAGAAATTATAAAACCATTAGAAGTCTTTTCCATAATCCTCATTCTTTCTCTTGCAATTTTATTTTTACCTTTATTTATTAATATACAATATGACTTATATTCTCCTCTACCAACTCTACCTCTTAATTGATGAAGTTGAGCAAGTCCAAATCTTTCAGAATTTATTACAATCATAATATTTGCATTAGCAACATTTACCCCAACCTCGATTACGGTGGTAGATATTAATATTTGTATAATATTCTCTTTAAACTGTTTCATTATTTCATCTTTTTCTTTAGGTTTCATTTTACCATGAAGTAAACCTATTTTATATCTATCTCCATATAACATTTTTAATTCTTCATATGTTTCAGTCGCAGATTTAACATCTAAGTTTTCAGATTCTTCTACTAAGGGACATACAATATACGCTTGTCTTCCTTTAGCTATTTGCTTTTCTAAAAATTCAAATGCTCTATTTTTTTTATCATCACTTACTGAATAAGTATCAATTTTCTTTCTTCCAGGAGGCAACTCATCTATTATGGATATATCTAAATCTCCATATAATATCATTGCTAATGTTCTAGGAATTGGAGTTGCACTCATTACTAACACATCAGGAGTAATTCCTTTTTCTGTTAATTTAGCCCTTTGTCTTACACCAAATCTATGTTGTTCATCAGTAATTGCAAGACCTAATTTCTTGAAGTTAACGCTATCTTGAATTAGAGCATGGGTACCTACTAATATATCTATCTCACCATTTTCAACCATTTGTAATATCTTCTCTTTTTTCTTTTGAGTTAAACTTCCAACTAACAACTCACAATTCACATCAAAGCTATGTAGCAACTTATTAATTTCTTCATAATGTTGAGTAGCTAATATTTCAGTCGGTGCCATCATAACTGATTGATAACCAGAGGTTTTAGCTTTTAAGATAGAAAGTATTGCAATTATTGTTTTACCTGAGCCTACATCTCCTTGAACTAATCTATTCATTATTTTATCTGATTCCATATCATTTTTTATCTCTTCAAAAACTTTTAATTGTGCATTGGTCAACTTAAAAGGTAATGAATTTAAAAAATCATTGCTTTTATCTTCTTTAGTAAACACTATTCCTTTATTATTTTCATTCAATCTTGACTTAACAAAAAATAATCCTAATTGTAAAATAAGGAATTCTTCAAATACTATACGATATTTAGAAGCCTTATATTTTTCTCTATCTTCTGGAAAATGTATATTTTTAATAGCTTCTCCAATAGAAATTAAGTTTAAATTTTTTCTCATATCTAAAGTGAAGATTTCATCTATATTATCTAATTGAGTTTGTAATGATATTTTAATTAATTTTATAATTTCATTATTCCTTAACTTATTTGTTAAAGGGTATATTGGCATTATACTATTTAAATTATTACTATCACTTAAATTAGAATATATAGGATTTTGAATTTGCACATTGCCATATGATATATCTACTCTACCATTTACTTTAATCTTATCTCCTATTTTAAAAACCTTATTTATATATGGCTTATTAAAAAAAACCATATAGCAAATCCCAGTTTCATCTTTTATAGGTATTTTTGTTATAGTAATATTTTTTCTAGGTCTTAATGTAATAGAGGAACCTGAAACTGCTACTTCTAAAGTAACTTTTTCTTTATTAATTAAATCTTTAATTTTTTTGGTCTTCCTTCTATCATCATACTCACGGGGAAAATAATAAATTAAATCATTTATAGTATAAATACCTAATTTATTCAATTTTTCAGCTCTCTTTGGACCTACTCCTTTTAAATATTGTATAGAACTGTCCAAACTCATATTATCACCTCTAAACTATAAAATAAAACTTAGTAATATACAATTTTAATGTATTAAATAAATCATAATAAAAAGAGATAGAAAACTATCTCCTTTTATTCAACAGATACCAAATAATAGTATAAAGGTTGACCTCCATATATAGTTTCAATATCTACACCATTAAACTCAGTTTGAAGTTTTTCAGCTAAATTATTTGCTTTATCCTCATCTATTTCTTCACCATAGAACAGAGAAATTATATCATTATCTTCTGTTACCATTTCCTTTAACAAATCAATAGTAACTTGATCTATGTCTTTACCAACGGTTTTAATATCACCATCAGATATGCCCATTATATCATCTTTTTTTATTTCTTTATCATTTATATTTGTATCTCTTACTGCATAAGTTACTTGACCAGTTTTCACATTATTTATAATTTCTTTCATATTTTCTAAATTATCATTTAAACCTATTTCTTCATCAAATACAAGTAATGCAGAAATTCCTTGAGGAATAGTTTTAGTAGGTAATACTTCTATATTTCTTTCACTTAATTCCTTTGCTTGATTTGCAGCTAATATAATATTACTATTATTAGGTAGTATTATAATGTTTTCTCCATCCACTTTATCAATAGCAGATAATATATCTTCTGTACTTGGATTCATAGTTTGTCCACCTGTTATAACATGGTCTACATTTAAATCTTCAAATACATTTTTAATGCCTTCTCCCATTGAAATTGCTATAAAACTATATTTTTTCATTTCTTTATCTTTTCCACTTACAACTCTATTTTCATGTTGATATCGCATATTATCAATCTTAATGTCTATTAATTCACCATTTTTTAAAGCTTCTTCTAAAACTTCTCCAGGATTATTTGTATGGATGTGAACTTTAATCATTTCATCAGAACCTACAACTAACATTGAATCTCCATATTTAGATATATAGTTTCTAAATTCATTAGGTTCTATGTCTGTCTTCTTGATTATAAATTCAGTACAATATCCGAACTTTATCTCAGTATCATTATCATGAGCCTCATGAATTTGAATTTCCTTTTTTTCAAATTCTTCATTACTCAATTCTACTATTTTACCTGATATAGCTTCTAGAGCACCTTTTAATATATATATAAGTCCTTTTCCTCCCGCATCAACTACTCCTGCTTTTTTAAGAACATCTAACATCTCTGGAGTTCTTCTTAGTGCATCTTCTCCAGCTAGTATTACTTGTTCTAAAAATGATATTATGTCTTCTTCTTTTCCTATTAGTTCTTCAGCTTTTTCAGAAGATTCTCTAGCAACTGTCAAAATAGTACCTTCTATAGGTTTCATAACAGCCTTATATGCCGTTTCAGTTGCATGTTTAAATGCATTAGCTAAAATAGGTACATCTATTTTTTCTTTGCCTCTAAGCCCTTTACTAAACCCTCTGAGTAATTGTGATAATATAACCCCAGAGTTTCCACGTGCCCCCATCAAAGAACCACTTGAAGCCGCTTTTGCTATTTCATCTATTGTATTTGCATTATTATTTCTTATATGTTTTATTGCTGATTGCATGGTAAGCGACATATTAGTTCCTGTATCACCATCTGGCACAGGGAAAACATTTAATTCATTTACTACCTCTTTATTTTTATCTAATTTATTAGCAGCATTAACAAAGGCTTTTTTAGCAATCGTGCTGTCTAAATATTCAATTTTCAAAATTACTTCCTCCTAACTCTACTTTTGAACTCTAACACTTTGAACATGGATATTTACTTTATCTACTTTCATGCCAGTTAAGCTTTCTATGTTATATTTCACTTTATCAATAATATTGTTTGCTACAACTGAAATCTTAATTCCAAATTGTACTACTATATATAAGTCAATTATTAATTTATCGTCATCAGAATATACTTTTACACCTTTAGTTAAATGTTCACGTCTTAATAATTCGACCAATCCATCCTTAGCATTTTTAATTGCCATACCTACAAGCCCATAGCACTCCATAGCTGACATACCAGCAACAGAAGCTAATACATTATCATCGATATTAATAGTACCATATTGATTATTAATTTTTCCAGGCATCTTTTAGCCTCCTTTTATACTTTACTATATATATATTTTACATTATTATTCTACAATCTTCAACTTGACATTAAGTTAAAAATGAAATTTTAAAACTTTGTATTGCAATACTTATTATATTTGTGTTAAAATATTGATGTTTAGTAAATGGCTTCTTGAACCATTAGAAGTTAGGAGGTGTTTTATAAATGGCTAAATACTGTGAAGTATGTGGAAAAGGTAAAGTAAGTGGAAATAATGTAACATTCTCTAAGCATCACACAAAGAGAACTTGGAGTCCGAATATTAGAAAAGTTAAAGCAATAGTAGACGGTACACCTAAAAGAATAAATGTATGTACTAGATGTTTAAGATCTGATAAAGTACAAAGAGCATTATAATACATGATGGCTTCCTGAGGAAGCCATTTTCTATTATAAAAATTTTACTTTACCACATTCTAAAAAATGACCATCCAAGAATTAAACACAATACCCCTAATATTAAAAGCCAAATAGCTACAGGTACTACTTGAATAATAATTATCATACCCATAACACCTAAAACAATACCTATTATTTTATTATATTTATTCCTATGACAATGATATTTTTTCATAAATTTTCTCATAATATAACCCTCCTATAAGGATGTTATATTACAGTATATTAATCTTATTGTTATTTAGTTACAAATAGAAAATTTAATCATTGGATAATATAACTAGGCCTTTACCAGATTTAATCTTAATACTTGCTTTATCTTTTTTAATCTCATTACTTATACCAAGTGTAGATGATTTTTTTATATATAAATTATCAGATTCATATTCAAAACCTTTAAGTTCTACTCCCTCTAAGTCATCAAATATTGGTAATAATGATACATATTCATATTTTCCACTATCTATTATAATTTCATCTTTTATAGGTATTATTTCATTATTGTTATCTATCAACTTCACATTAATATTTTTATCTAAAATATGAAATAGCAACATAATATTAGACAAAGAATGATCCATTCTAGTTCCAAGGGCTCCTATTATAATTATTTCTTTGGGATTATTTTCCATCGCTAAGTCAATGGAAAGTTCTAAATCCGACTTATCTTTTATTGGAGAAAATTCACATATATTCACTTTTTTTCTTTTATAAAAATCTAATATATTTTTTTCTAATGTGTCAAAATCTCCAACTAACATATCAGGCATTACATCTAAATCATATAAATATTTACCTGCTCCATCTGCTGCAATAATAATATCACATTCATTTATAATTGATTTAGCAATATCTTCTTTTATGAATTTTCCTCCACCTATTACAAGAATTCTAATAATAAACACCTCTATTCTTAAAAAGACTCTTAGTTAAGAGTCTTTTTGTATCAATTTTTGTTTATATTTTTTAGTTTCTAATTCAATATCTTCTGCTTTAAATATGCCAGATCCAACTACAAATATATTCGCTCCCCAGCTTTTAAGTTCTTCTATATTGTCTAATTTAACGCCACCATCAACTTGTATATCAATATCTAAATTATTTTCGTCTATAATAGCTCTTAGCTCCATAACTTTTTCTTTCATTTCTTTTATAAGACCTTGTCCACCAAAGCCTGGGTTTACAGTCATTATTAAAATCATATCTATATCATTTAATAAATGCTTTATTGTTTCAATAGGAGTTGCTGGATTCAAAGAAACTCCTGCTTTTAATCCTAATGATTTAATTTGAGTAATTGTCCTATGAAGATGAATAGATGCTTCTTGATGTACAGTTATTATATCGGCTCCAGCATCTTTAAAGTCTTCAATAAACCTTTCTGGTTTTTCAATCATAAGATGTACATCAAAAGTTTTTTTTGTTATCTTTCTCAATTTTTTAATAACAGGAGCTCCAAAAGTTATATTTGGCACAAATAATCCATCCATTACATCTAAATGAATATAATCAGCTCCACCTTCAACAGTTTTAAGTATATCTTCTTTAATATTACTAAAATCTGCCGAAAGTATTGATGGTGAAATTTTATACATATTAATACCTCCTAGATTTTTTTATCTCAGATAAAAAGGATAAATAATTTTCATATCTTTCTTTACTTATTTTACCCTCTTTAACAGATTTTTTAACATTACACCCTGGTTCTTTATTATGTTTACAATCATTAAATTTACAGTATAAACTTTCCTTATTAATTTCAGGAAAAAAAATTTCTAAGTTTTCTTCTTTTATAAAGCTTAAGTCCAAAGAACTAAACCCAGGAGTATCAACTACAAAGCCTCCAAAACTAAGTTCAAGTAGGCTTGAGCTTCTTGTAGTATGTTTTCCTCTTTTAGTTTTAGCACTTATATCTCCTGTTTGTAATTTCAAATCAGGTTCTATCTCATTTAAAAGAGAAGATTTTCCTACTCCTGAAGGACCAGCAAAGACGGAAATACTATATTTTAATATTTCCTTTAAATCATTTATTCCTTCTTTCGATTTTGTACTAGTCTTTATTATTTTATATCCAGTATTTTCATAGATTTTACTAATGGATTCTAAAACGTCATCAGAAATTAAATCAATTTTATTAAAAACTATAATTGCATTTAATTTTTCCTTTTCTGATAAAATAAGAAATCTATCTAATAACCATAAATTAGGTTTAGGGTTTTTTAGAGAAAATACTATAATTGATTGGTTTACATTTGCAACTGGTGGTCTTATTAATTCTGTATTTCTTGATTTAATTTCCATTATATATCCTGTATTATCAATGTCATTTAAATCAATTAAAACATTATCTCCAACTAAAGGCTTTATTTTTTCTTTTCTAAATAGTCCTCTAGCTTTACATTCAAAAATTCCTTTATCTGTATCTACATAATATAATCCACCAATTCCTTTAATTATTATACCTTCTATCATTTAATTCCCCCTAGAATGTCTCTTCTTTAGTAATAGCTTCTTTGCCATCATAATATACTATTATAGTTGTTTTCCCTTGAGAAGTAATATCTACACTAAACTTTTTTTCTGATGTATTTAAAGTAGAATCATAAACCTTTTCTCTTTGTTGTCCTTTAATTTTAAATACTTCAACTTTAACATCTTTATCCTCATCACTCTCAGGAAGTTTAAATTCAAATTTCTTTGTAATATCTTTAGACTCTGGCTCAGGTTCTTTTCCTTTACTTATTACAATATCTACTTTAGTTTGTTCTTCTACTTCTTCACCAGAATTATAACTTTGTTCAAAAACTATTCCTTCTGGTACATCTTCATTAAATTTATAATCAATTTTCCCTAGTTGTAAATTATATGCTCTCAAACTATTTTTAGCAGAATCTACATTTGAACCAATAAGTGCAGGAACTGTAGTCGTTTTTGTTTCAGGTCCTTTACTCACTACATAATTTACTTTAGTTTCTTTACCTACTTCTTCGCCTGGTTCTGGTGATTGACTAATAACTATATTTATAGGCAAATCACTAAATTCTTGAGTTACTTCACCCTCTTCTAAATCTGCATCATTTAATAAAATTCTAGCATTATTAGAATATTGTCCTGTGATTTTGGGAACTGTGACAGTTTCTATACCTTTACTCAGAACAACTTCTACTGTACTACCTTCTACGACTTTTCTACCTTCGCCTTTACTTTGTTCTATTACTACTCCTTCTTCATATTCATTACTAAACTCCTCTTTAGAAACTATCAATTCAATTCCTTTTTCTTCAGCCTCTAATTTAGCTTCTTCTAATGTCTTACCTACAAAGTTAGGTACAGATATTTCATCATTATTAAGTATTCCACTAAGAAAAAAGAAACCTGCCAATGCTCCAGCAGTAATTAAAAATGCTAGTAAAACGGCTAACAATGCTATACCTTTTTTCTTTTTAGGCTTTTTATTTTTTTTAGTTTTTTTAGGTTTATCACTATTGGTATTTTTTTCTCTTCTAGTAGTTTTAATATTATTTTCTTTTAATGTATCTTCATCTATAGAAGGTAATACTTGAGTTGCATTTTCTTCAAAGTCTTTAAATACAATAACATCTGAGTTTATATTTGATTTTGCTAGCTTTATGTCATCTAACATTTCCGTAACATTATCATACCGTAAAGCTTTATCTTTTTGAGTAGCTTTTCTTATTATTTTATCAATATTTATAGGTATAGTATCATCAATTTCACGAGGAGATTTTATTTCATCCTGAATATGCTTAAGAGCTACAGAAATTGGACTTTCACCATCAAAAGGTAATCTACCTGTTATCATTTCATACATAACTATACCTAAAGAATAAATATCTGATTTTGCATCAGTATATACGCCTTTGGCTTGTTCAGGAGAAGAATAATGAACTGAACCAATTACACTATTAGTTTGAGTTATAGTAGAACTAGTTACAGCACGAGCTATTCCAAAATCTGTTACTTTTATTTGATTTTCTTCTGTTATCATGATATTTTGTGGTTTTATATCCCTGTGTATAATATTATTTTTATGTGCATGCTCTAATGCTTTAGCTATTTGAATAGTAATATTCAATGTTTTTTTAGGGTCAATTTTATTATTATCTTTAATATATTGTTTTAGTGTCTTTCCATTTATATATTCCATTACTATATAATAAATATCATCCTCTTTACCTACATCATAAATATTTACAATGTTAGGATGTGATAAACTTGCTGCTGCTTGAGATTCTCTATTAAATTTATCTATAAATGCTTTATCATTTACAAATTCTTGTCTCAAAACTTTTATTGCAACAAATCTGTTCAGGAGTTTGCACTTTGCCTTATATACTAAAGCCATGCCTCCTCCACCAATTTTTTCAACAATTTCATATCTATTACCTAAAATTTTTCCAATCATATTCTCTCCCCTTATTATTTAACAAACTTTATTATAACAGCCGTAGAATTATCATAACCACCATTCTTATTAGCAATATTTACAAGTGTTTCACAAACTTCTTGAATTTCACTAGAATTATTAATAATTTCTTTTATTTCATATTCATTTATCATATTAGTTAAGCCATCAGTACAAAAGAGTATTACATCATTTTTTTCTAAACAATAGCTAAAAATATCAATATCTGCATTTTTATCAGTCCCAAGTGCTCTAGTAATTATATTTTTTTGAGGATGATTTATAGCTTCTTCCTTTGTTATGCTACCTTTTTTTAACAGTTCAGCTACAAGTGAATGATCTTCAGTTATTTTTTTTAGAGTATCACCACGTAAAATATATGCTCTACTATCACCAATATGGCCAATATAGAGTATATCATTTATAATAGCTCCCATAGTTACTGTAGTACCCATACCCTTGTATTCTTTATTTTTTTTAGCAGTATTATAAATCTCTTCATTACTCAGTTCAAGTGTCTTTCTTATGAACTTTTTTATATTATATTTTTCTTCCATAACTCTATTAAGATAAATATCAACATTATTTTTAATAACTTCAACAGTTATACTACTAGCTATTTCTCCACCATTGTGTCCACCCATACCATCTGCAACAGCAAAAACTGGAAGAGAATTATTGTAGTTTATATAGTAGGAATCTTGATTTGATTTTCTAACTTTTCCTACATCTGTACAAGCACCATACTTCATAAAAATCCCCCTAATCAAGATTTAATATATCATTTCTTAGTTGACCACAAGCAGCATTAATATCAGAACCCATTTCTCGTCTAATAGTTGCTTTTACCCCTTTTTTAGTTAATAACTTTAAGAAGCGTTCTGCATAGTTTGAAGTTTCTAAATTACTTTCTTTTATAGGATTTAGTGGAATAATATTAACATGTGCAAGCATTCCACTTAATAAGTCCAAAAGTTTATTTGCATCAATTTCTTTATCATTTATATCTTTAATCAAAGTATATTCAAATGTAACTCTTCTATTAGTCTTTTTTATATAATATTTACTAGCATCTATAACTTCATCAATACTATATTTATTAGCTATAGGCATTATTTTCTTTCTATCTTCATCAAATGCAGAATGGAGTGATATAGATAATGTTATAGGTATATTTTCTTCTGATAATTTATAAATTTGTTCTACCAATCCACAAGTTGATAATGTTAAACTTCTCATACTTAAATTTAGACCATCTTTATTATTAATAATTTTCATGAAATCAATTACATTATCATAATTATCTAGTGGTTCACCTGTCCCCATAAGAACAATATTGCTAATTTCGTCAGAAATATCTTTTTTAATTTTATAAACTTGATCTAATATTTCAGACACACTTAAATTTCTTATTAGTCCTTGCTTAGTAGAAGCGCAAAATTCACATCCCATTTTACACCCTACTTGAGTAGATAAACACAGTGAATTTCCATGTTTATACTTCATTCTTACACTTTCAATTATATTTCCATCTTCTAAAACAAACAAGTATTTTATAGTGTTATCAATATTAGATTTAAACTTTTTAAATATATTTATATTTCCAATATAATATTCTTTTGACATTTTTTCTTTTAATTTTTTAGAAAAAACTGTTATTTCATCTATATTGTTTACATTTTTTTCATGTATCCACTTAAATAATTGCATTGCTCTAAATTTTTTTTCATTTAAAGTATTCATTATACTCTCTAACTCACTTAAATTTAAAGACTTTAAATCTATTTTTTCCAAATATATTCTCCTATCTTTATATTAATTTGAAAATATTATATCATATTTAATATTATTTATCTTATACGTTTTATTTTTGCAATAAAAAAACCATCAGTTCCATGAATATTAGGTAATAAAGTTATATGTCCTTCTTCTAATATAGATTTACCTTCAAAATATAACTTATCAATTTTTTCTAATTTGTAATTTATATTATCTTTTAAAAATTTATTAATCACGTGAGTATTTTCTTTTTTAGATATGGTACATGTGCTATATATTAGTATACCATCTTTTTTTAAATATTTTGAAGCTACTTTAAGAATATTCAATTGAATATTTGACAAATCATCTATATCTTCTTTACTTTTATTCCATCTTATATCTGGCTTTCTTCTTAAAAGCCCTAATCCAGAACAAGGTGCATCTACCAAACAATAATCCATAGAACCTTGAATTCTTTTATCAAATTTAAGTGCATCGAAATTTTCAGTATTAATTATATCTATTCCAAGTCTTTTAGAATTTTGTTTAATAAGATTTAATTTATGTTTAAATATATCTCTAGATAATATTGACCCTTTGTTATTCATTAATTCAGCAATATGAGTAGATTTACCTCCAGGTGCGCTACAAACATCAATCACATTACTTCCCTCTTTAGGATTCATTATTTGAGCTACAAGTTGAGAAGATTCATCTTGTATTGTAAAAAAACCTTTTTTAAATTCTTCTAAACCTGTTATATTCTTAGGTTTATGAACTACTAGTCCATCCTTAGAATATTTAGTTCTTTCTGTTTTTATATTATAGTCCATAAATTTATTCATTAAACTCTCTCTATCAATTTTTAATCTATTTACCCTTATTATTAATGGAGGTTTCTCATTATTGAAACTTAGTAATTTTTCAGTAAAATCTTCATTATAATCATCAATAAAATGTTTCACCATCCACTTTGGATGAGAGTATTTAATAGAAAGATAATCTACTAGTTTTGTTGATTTATCAGGTAAAAACTCTTTGTTTTTATTTCTGGATATATTCCGTAAGATTCCATTGACAAATCCTGAAAGTCTTTTCTTATTTTTATTCTTTGTAATTTTAACTGCTTCATTACAAACAGCACTATCAGGTATATTTTTCATGAAATAAATTTGATAAACTCCCGTTCTTAATATTTGTAATATAATATTATCAATTTTATTTATTTTCGTATTAGAAAATTGTGAAATTATATTATCAATATAAAGTTTATTTTCTAATACACCATACACTAACTCTCTAACAAAATTTTGTTCTCTTATATCCTCTAATAATTTAACTTTTTTATTTATTTCAATATTTGAATATGCTTTTTCATTTTCAATCAATTCAAGAATTTCAATTGCTATCTTTCTAGCGTTATTTTTCATGAAAACCTCCAATAATTATTATACTTTAAAAAAAGGGGTTAATCCCCTTTTTAAAATTTTATTCACCTATAAAAAATTTTATAGCCTCTTCTAGTTTATCTATACTTACTCTTGTATCTATACAGGGACCATTAGGTCTATCATTAAGCACACCTAATACTGGTAATCCTTTCATATCACTTATACCACTAGATAAATCCCTCTCACAAGCTACTGCTACTATAGCTTTAGGCTTTATATCCATAATCCATTTTCTAGCTAATGTTCCTCCCGTAGCAACTACAACATTAATATCATATTTTTCTTTTAATCTAAGTATTTCATCTACATCACATTTACCGCATTTTCTGCAATTATTTATATCATTAGTTATTTTAAATTGACATTTAGAGTTTTGAATACAATGTGGTAATAATATTAATAAATTTTCTTTTTTTATTTTTATGTTTTTTGTTTTAATAAGCAAATTATTTATATTAGTATACATTAATCTAATTTTATTTTTATCTACCTTTGTAACTTTTGCTGTAAATATTAATAGTGGATAAAAAAATGATATAGAATAGTATAGAATTTTTGCTTGAATATTACTTAAATTATTATTTTGAAATAATTTTTTTGATAATATTATTATGGTTAATATACTAATTAATATAAATGTAAATATTGAACCAAAAATTAACATTGATATTTTCACTAAAGTAATATTTTCACTAAATCCAATCCATAATGATAGAATTAATATAAATAATGTTGCTAACATTATATATGAAAGTACTTTTATATAACTCTTTTCTTCATTCAAAGTATCACATCCAACTTACTCACCTAGTATAGTTCCAACTTCTATTTCATTTCCTTTAATATATTCACTTACTTTTATTTTTTTCTTTCCTGGAAATTGAACTTCTTTTATTATAATAGTACCATTTCTTACTTTTACAAATATACCATCATTATTCACATCAGTTATTTGTCCTGACTTCCCACTATATAGTTTTTCATCAATATCAACTTTATAGATTTTAAACTTCTTTCCTTTATAATAACTATAACTGCCTGGAAATGGATTTGTTCCTCTTACTAGATTTTTTATTTTTTCTTTGGTTTCAGTCCAATCTATTTTCCCAATTGTCTTATCCATCTTAGGAGCATATGACGATAAATTATCATCTTGAGGTATTGGTTTTAAATCTTCAATTTTTTCTAATGTTTCTACTATCAAATCTGCTCCCATATTCATTAAATTATCATGAAGTTCTCCTACAGTTAATTCATCATCTATTATAAGTTTTTCTTTTAAAAGCATATCTCCTGTATCTAGTCCTTTTTCCATAATCATAGTTGTAACTCCAGTCTCTTTCTCCCCATTAATTATAGCCCAATTAATAGGAGCTGCTCCTCTATACTTAGGTAAAAGTGAAGTATGAACATTTATACAACCATATTTAGGTATGCTTAATATTTCTTCTTTTAGTATCTGTCCATATGCAACAACTACTATTACATCTGGGTTTAGTTTCTTTATCTTTTCTATAGATTCTAAACTGTTTACATTCTTTGGTTGAAAAACTTCTAAATCTAATTTATTGGCTTTATTTTTAACTGGAGTAGGTAATATCTTTTTTCCTCTACCTTTTCTTTTATCAGGTTGAGTTATTACCAAATCTATAGAATGATTTTCATTATATAATTTTTCAAGTGCTGGCACAGCCAAATCTGGTGTACCCATAAATATTATATTCATTTTTATTCCTCTTCTTTTTCTAATTTATCAATATATAGTATTCCATCTAAATGATCAATCTCATGACATAATGCACGAGCAAGCAATTCTTCCGCTTCAACTATTACTTCTTTTCCCTCTTCATTTTGATACTTAACCTTTACCTTTTCAGGTCTTTTAACCTTCCCTGATTCATCAGGTATACTAAGACATCCTTCAATATCTATTACCTCTCCTTGTTCATGCACTATTTCTGGATTTATTATTTTCATAGGCCCTTCACCTATATCTATAACTATAGCTCTTTTCAAAATACCAACTTGTGGTGCAGCAAGACCTATTCCTTCTTCTTTGTACATAGTTTCTACCATATCATCTAATAATGTTAAAACTCTATCATCTATTTTTTCAATTTTTCTTGCTTTCTTTCTTAATATTGGATCTCCTACAAATCTTAATTGTCTTATTGCCATTTTTATTCCTCCTAATTAATTACATTATTGAATTTGGATTTATATCTATACTTATTTTTATTTTATCTATTGGTATATTATATTTATTTTTTATACATACCCAGTAAATTATATTTTTTATCACCTTTAATTCTCCATCACTTGCCTTTATAATCATCTGCCATCTATATTTATTCTTAATCTTAGGGATAGGTGAAGGCATTGGTTTTGATATATTATTCGATACATCAAAATCCTTATTTTTGTATCTTATATTTTTTATTATAGCATCTGAGATATGTTTTGTAATACTCTCTAATTCTCTTACATCTAATCCAGAAAACACTATTGAAATTATATTTACAAAAGGAGGATAATTAAATATTTTTCTTAATTTTATCTCCTCTTTATAAAAACCTATATAATCATGACTTCTAGCATATATTATACTATAGTGATTTGGGTCATAGGTTTGAACAACTACGTTACCTTTTCTCTCACCTCTACCAGATCTTCCTGCAACTTGAGTAAGTAATTGGAATGTACGCTCAGAAGCTCTATAATCAGGTAAGTTTAAAGTTAGGTCAGCTGCTATTACCCCAACCAATAAAACATTTGGGAAATCAAGCCCTTTAGAAATCATCTGTGTTCCTATTAAAATATCTATTTCTCTATTTTTAAATCTATTTAATATTTCTTCATGACTATTCTTTTTACTAGTGGTGTCAATGTCCATTCTTTCTACATTTATATTTTCAAATGTTTTCTTAACCATCTCTTCTACTTTTTGTGTTCCAATACCAAAATACCTTATATACTTACTTTCACACTTAGGACATACTTCAACTGGTTTTTTTGCAAAACCACAATAATGACATTTTAACCAATTTTTCTTTTTATGAAAAGTCAAGGAAACATCACAACTTGGACATTTTTCAACATAACCACATTCTCTACATGATATAAACGTTGAAAATCCTCTTCTATTTAAAAATAAGATTATTTGCCTTTCATCCTTTAAATTAGTTATTATATCATTATATAGTCTAGTACTAAAAATTGTTTTGTTTCCATTTTCTAATTCTTCTCTCATATCTATAACATCTACATTAGGCATCTCTTGTTTATTTGCTCTTTTATTCATTTGAAGCAACTCATATTTGCCCATTTCAGCCAAATAATAAGTATTTATAGATGGTGTAGCTGAACCTAATACAAGTATTGCACTTTCTAATTCAGATCTTTTTTCTGCTACTTTTATAGTATCATATTTTGGATTAATACTAGATTTGTAACTATTTTCATGCTCCTCATCTATTATTATTATACCAAGATTTTTAAAAGGTGCAAATATTGCAGATCTAGCTCCAATTACAATATCAACCTTACCTTCTTTTATTTTTCTCCATTCATCATATCTTTCTCCTAAAGATAATCCACTGTGTAAAACTGCAACATTGTTATCAAATCTACTTACAAATCTCTCTACAGTTTGTGGAGTTAAAGAAATCTCTGGTATTAATACTATTGCCTGCTTTTGTTTCTTAATTACATTTTCTATAAGCTGTATATAAACCTCCGTTTTACCACTTCCTGTTACACCATGTATCAAAAACTTATTGCTTTTTTCACTACTTATAGATTTATTTATTATATTATAGCATTTAGTTTGCTCTTTATTTAATTCCATATTTTCAGTTTTTTTATAGTTTTTATCTAAAACTTGTCTTGGGCTTTCTTTATCTATAATAGATATTAAATTTTTAGATTCTAATGCTCTAATTGTACTATAAGAGGAACCTACTAAATTAGTTAAATCTTTTAATTTTATTTCTTTATAATCTTTTAGAAATAAAATTACTTGCCTTTGTTTTTTTGCTAATTTATTTAACCTATTTAATATCTTAGGAATATCTAAATTTTTAAATAGTTTCACAACAACTTTTTCATATTTTTTGTTTATATCCTGTTCAATTTTATTTTCTACTTTTATAATACCTTTTGATTTTAATGATTTCACACTTGAATTGATATTACTTATTTTAAGTACTTTCTTTAATTCTTCAAATTCTATACCATTATTATCAAATAAAAATTTTATAATTTTATTTTGATTTTTAGATTTAATATTTGTTATGTTTATATTTTCATCAACAAGATAAATATATTGTTTTACTTTTTTAGTTATACCTGTAGGCATTATAGTTTTAAAAACTTCAATATATTGAGCTAAATACTCTCTTCGCATCCACAAACCCAATTCTATAAGACTAGAAGAAAGAATAGGTTCCTTATCAACAACTTCTACAATATCTTTCAATTTATTTTTATTGAAATCTATATTGCTTTTTATCTTTATTACTAGTCCTTGTAATAACATATTACCAATCCCAAAAGGCACGATAACTCTCATACCAATCTTTAAATCATCTTGAATTTCTATTGGTATTCTGTAAGTATAGAGGATATCTGTCTCAGTACTATTATTATCTACTATTATTTCTGCATACAAATCCAATCATATCAGCCTTTCACATTATTATATATATAGTATAACAGATTATAGCTAAAAAATTGAAGCTAAAACTAGCTTCAATTTTAATTAATATTATCTAATATTATATTTGCTAAATCTTCTTTTCTCATCAAAGGATATTCATCTTTAGAACCATCATTTTTAAACAATATAACCTTATTATTATCTGATTTAAACCCTGATTCTTTTTTAGATATGTCATTTGCAACAATCATATCTAAATTTTTCTTTTTTAGTTTCTCTAAAGCATATTTTTCTAAATCATTAGATTCAGCGGCAAAACCTATAATCTTCTGTTCTTTTTTTATTTCACCACATTTTTTTAAAATGTCTGGATTCCTAACAAATTTTATATCCAAATCTTCATTAGATTTTTTTAATTTACTATCACTATATTTAACTGGTCTATAATCAGAAGGAGCAGCTGATTTTATTAATATGTCACTGTCATTAAAGTATTTTAGTACTTGTTCATACATTTCTTCAGTAGACATAATATCTATCACTTTCACATTTTTAGGCTTATCTAAATGTGTAGGACCACTAATAAGAACAACATCTGCACCTCTTTTTTCTGCCATTTCTGCTATTTTATATCCCATTTTACCACTAGAGTGATTAGTAAGATACCTTACTGGATCTATAGACTCAATAGTTGGTCCTGCTGTAACAAGAATTTTTTTACCAAGTAAATCTTTATTTAAATTCAAATACTCTTCAACATATTGTACTATTTGTTGAGGATCAGCAAGTTTACCTGGACCAATATCTCCACAAGCAAGTCTGCCTTCACCTGGAGAAATAAACTCATATCCTAATTTCTTTAACTTCTCCATGTTTTCTTGAAAAATAGGATTTAAATACATACCTGTATTCATAGCTGGTGCGAATATGACTTTAGCCTTTGTAGCCATAATAGTAGTTGATAGCATATCATCTGCTATTCCATTTGCAACTTTTCCAATTATATTAGCTGTTGCTGGAGCTACTAAAAACACATCTGCTTTTTGTGCCAAACTGATATGTTCTATATCCCATTGTTGTGGTTCTTTAAACATACTTTCTGTGACAGGATTTTGACTCATAGATGAAAAAGTTAAAGGAGATACAAATTTTGTAGCTGAATTTGTCATTATTACATCTACATTAGCTTTCAATTTTCTTAATCTACTTACAATATCACAAGCTTTATATACAGCTATTCCACCTGTAACACCTAACACAACATTTTTACCGTCTAACAATCTCATCACCTCTATTTTATTCTTTAGTAAGTTCCTTCATATCATCAGATCTAGTATATGTGATTTTATCTTCTGCAAGTTCATGAAGTGCTATACTAACTGGTTTATTAGTAGTTATATCAATATATGGTTTATTACCATCAACTAATTGCCTTGCTCTCTTTGAAACTAATAACACTAAAGTGTATCTACTATCAACTTTTTCTAAAATATCATTTACCGATGGATATAACATTTTAAGCCTCCTCTATATTTTTTATTAAATGTATTTGTCTATTAACTTTACATTTTTCTGCTTTAATTATGGAGTTAATATTATCAACTGCAGAATCAACAGTATCATTTAATACACCATAATCATATTTAAATACATACTTTAATTCTTTATATGCTGCATCTAACCTTTTTATCATTGCTTCTTTTGTTTCTGTTGCCCTTTTTTCTATTCTATTTTTAAGTTCTTCCATTGATGGAGGCAGTATAAATATAAAAACTCCATCAGGATATATTTCCTTTATAGAAAGTGCACCTTGAATATCAATTTCTAACAATACATCTCTACCTTCCTCTAACATGTCAAATACATATTCTTTTGGTGTACCATAATAATTATTATATACCTCTGCATGCTCTAGAAATTCATTATTTAAAAGCATATCTTGAAATTTGTCTTTAGATATAAAAAAGTAATTAGTACCATCTACCTCTCCTTTTCGTGGTTCCCTTGTAGTGGCAGAAATAGATAAATTTAAATCTAATTCCTTTAATAATTCTTTACATATTGTTCCCTTTCCAGCACCAGATGGGCCAGAGATAACAACTAATAATCCTTTAGACATGTAATTCTCCTTTCAAACTTAGTCATCTTTTTCTTTGTTTACTTCTAATCTATGTGATATAGTTTCTGGTTGAATTGCTGATAATATTACATGTTCGCTATCTGTTATAATAACAGATCTTGTTCTTCTACCATGTGTAGCATCTATTAACATACTTCTTTCTCTCGCATCTTGTATTATCCTCTTTATCGGAGCGGATTCCGATCCTACAATTGCAACTATTCTATTACCTGAAACAATATTCCCAAAACCAATACTAATTAATTTTAAACTCAAATAAATCGCTCCTATCTACTCAATATTCTGAACCTGTTCTCTTATTTTTTCTAATTCACTTTTTATTTCAACAACATGTTTAGTTATTTCAATATCTCCCACCTTTGAACCCATTGTATTTGCTTCTCTATTCATCTCTTGAATTAAAAAATCTAATTTACGACCTATAGCATCATCTAAGCTTAAAGTTTCTATTAATTGTATTATGTGACTATCTAACCTAACAATTTCTTCTGTTATATTAGCCTTATCAGCAAAATATGCAACTTCATTAGCAAGTTTAGATTCATCTACTTCAACAGAGTTATCTAACAAATCATTTATTCTATTTTCTAATTTCGATTTATATTCTTCTACAACTAAAGGTGATCTTTCTTCAATTTTTAAGTTTAAATTTTTTATATAATCAAGCCTTTTTTTAATATCTTGTGCTAGTTTATCTCCTTCTTCACATCTCATAGAATAGATATCTTTAACGCTATCTTCAACTGCTACAGATAATACATTCCAAATAACATCTTCAGATTCTTCTTTTTTCTCTACATTTATTATATCAGGATATTTTGTTATGCTTTCTATTTTTATAGAGTCATCTAAGTTTAACTCTTGATTTAATAAACTTAAAGCTTCTTTGTAGGATTTTGCTAAATCTAAATTTACATTGACTTCTAACTGTGTCTCTCCTATGTTTTCTAGATTTATGTATACTTCTACTCTACCTCTTTTTATTTTTTTCTTAATAATAGTTTTTATCTTTTCTTCTAAATAAGATAAGTGTCTAGGCATTCTTATGATAATATCATTATATCTATGATTTACAGATTTTATCTCAACATTAAATTGTCTACTTTCATCTTTATTTTCGCCTCTTCCAAACCCAGTCATACTTTTAACCATCAATTTTACCTCCTAAATATTATAATCAATTTTAACATAAAATAGTCTAAAGTCAATTATTATAGTTCTTTATATTAAAAATTATATAAAAGTTTTAAAATCCCTTTTAATTGTTACGAAATATTAATTTTTATTTGTTGTTTATCTATTTTTTTGTATGTTTAAACTTTATGATATAATAAAAATTAAATTAGATTTATGGAGGAGTAAATATGTCATTAGATGGAATCACATTAAGAAGTTTAGTATACGAACTTCAAGATACACTTATTAATGGAAAAATAAATAAAGTTTATCAGCCTGAAACTGATGAATTATTAATGGATATAAGAAATAATGGAATAACAAAAAAATTAATCGTTTCTGCAAGTAGTAATAATCCTAGAATTCATTTTACTGATGATACTAAAAAAAATCCACAATCTCCACCTATGTTTTGTATGCTTTTAAGAAAACATATTCAAGGAGGAAGGATTTTATCCATAGAACAATATGGTTTTGAACGTGTTATAAAAATCTTAATATCATCATATGATGAGCTAGGTGATTTAACAGAGAAAGAGCTTATAGTTGAGATTATGGGTAGACACAGCAATATAATATTATTAGATAAAAATAATAACAAGATAATTGATTCAATAAAAAGGGTTACCCCTGATATAAGTAGTGTTAGACAAGTTTTACCAGGATTAAAATATAGCTCTGTTCCTTCTCAAAATAAAATAAGCCCTCTTGATTTAGAAAAAAATAACTTTTTATTATTCATGAAAGATATTAATAGTTCAAAAGTATTATATAAATCCCTTTATGAAAATTTTATAGGAATAAGTCCTCTTATTGCTAAAGAAATTTGTAAAAAAGCTGATATTTATGAAAATTTAAATATAAAAGAATTAAAAGAAAATGATATAAAAAAAATATATTTATCATTTAAGAGCATTATTGATTATATCCTTGATGGAAGCTCATCTCCCACAATAGTATATAATGAATTTAAAACTAAAATATTAGGATTTTCTAGTTATGATTTAACTCAGTTTGATAATTCTATAAAACAAAAATTTAATACAGTCAATGAAATGTTAGATAATTTATACAAAACAAAAGATAAATTAGATAGAATCAAGCAAAAATCTTTATCCTTAAAAAAACGTATAAAAACTAGATTGGATAGAGATAAAAACAAATTATCAAAACAAAAAGATGAATTATTAAATGCTAAAAATAGAGAAAAATATAAAATAGCTGGTGAACTAATTACTGCCAATATATATAGAATAGAAAAAGGTATGGATAGAATAGAAGTTTTAGACTATTACAATGATAATCAAAAAATAACTATAAAATTAAATCCAAATCTAACACCTTCTGAGAATGCTCAAAAAAAATTTAAAAGATATAATAAACTAAAAAATGCCTTTATTGAAGTATCAAATCAAATAAAACAAACCGAATCTGAAATTAATTATTTAGAGAATATTTTATTAAGTATTGAAAATGCATCTGATTTAGATGATTTAGAAGAAATCAGAGAAGAGTTGATTGAAGAAAATTATATTAAAAATAGAAAAAAATATAAAAATAAAAAGAAAAGTAAATTTAAAAGTAAACCTATGCACTTTTTATCAAGTGATGGGTATGATATTTATGTAGGTAAAAATAATAAACAAAATGATTATTTAACATTAAAATTCTCTGATAAAAATGATTTCTGGTTTCATACAAAAGATATACCTGGATCCCATGTCATAGTAAGAAAAAAAGGAAAAGAAATTCCTGAAAATACTATTTATGAAGCTTCATTACTTGCAGCTTATAACAGTAAAGCTAAAATGTCTAGTAATGTTCCTGTAGATTATACAGAAAGAAAAAATGTTAAAAAGCCAAATGGGGCAAAACCTGGAATGGTTATATATGAAAATAACAATACTATTTATGTAACTCCAACAGAGAAAGAAATGAGTAAAATAAATAAGATAAATTAAAGGCACATCATATGATGTGCCTTTAATTTAATTTGTTTCCTGTGGTAATACTTTATTAATTACTATACCAACTATTGCTGCAAGACTTAATCCTACTATTTGAATACTATTAGTAATTGGTATCCCAATCAAACCAGTAAATGCCTTTGTACCATCTGCAAGAAATAATCCTTGTTTTACTTTTAATATTTCTGTTCCTATACCAATAACAAGAATAAGTGATGCTATTATTAAGTTTCTATTACTAGAAAAGTCAACTTCTGCTGTTGTTAATGTTCTTATACCTACACTGGAAATCATTCCAAAGAGAATAAGACTAACTCCACCCATAACTGGTACTGGAATAGTTTGAAGTAATGCTCCTACTTTTCCAATAAAACTTATTGATATTGCTATAATTGCTGATATTCTTAAAATAGAAGGATCATAGTTTTTTGTTACTGCAAGTACTGAAGTATTTTCACCATAAGTAGTATTTGCAGGTCCACCTATAAATCCTGAAAATAATGTAGCAAGTCCATCACCTATTAAAGTTCTATGAAGACCAGGGTCATTTAAAAAATTTTTACCTACTACTGCTCCATTTGTAGTAATATCTCCTATATGTTCCATAAAAACAGCTAAAACTATTGGAGCAATTATAGCTATAGCTTCAAGACTAAACTTAGGTAATGTAAACTCTGGAACGCTTATAAAAGCCGCCTCAGTAACTGGTGTAAAATCAACTATATTTAACATAACTGATAAAACATAACCTACTATAACTCCACAAAGTATAGGTACTACTTTAAACATGCCTTTACCAAACACTGACACTATTATTACAGTAGAAACTACAACTAAAGATACTAACCAGTTATTTGAAGCCATTTCTATAGCTGTAGGACTCATTATAAGACCAATTACTATAACCATAGGACCAGTAACTATTGGTGGGAAAAAAGTCTTTATCTTTTCTACTCCAAATAATTTTATAAGACCAGCAAAAATAATATATAAAAATCCAGCAACCATTATACCACCTTGAGCATATCTTAAATCACCAAATCTCGCTGATACTACACCTATAACGGGTATAAATGCAAAACTAGAACCTAAAAATACAGGAACTTTACCTTTTGTAACTAAATGAAATATTAATGTACCCATTCCTGCACAAAATAAAGCTACTCCTGGATTAAGTCCTGTAATCATAGGTACCAAAACCGTAGCACCAAACATTGCTATTACATGCTGTATACTTAATATCCCTTTTTTAAATACCTTATCCATCTTAAGATTTCGTTCTTTACTTGCGTTAACATTTTTTACCATAGTCTCTTCAGACATAAAATTACCTCCTTTATTTTAGGAGGGAGAAAATTCTCCCTTTCTAGTATCACAGTACTAGATTAAAAGTTATACAATTATTCTTTTATTGTAACTTCATCACTACCATCTGTCTCTTTAAAATTAACATTTATTATTTCATTCTTTGATGTAGGAACATTTTTACCTACAAAGTCAGGCCTTATTGGTAATTCTCTATGACCTCTATCTATTAATACGGCTAACTGTATTTTTTTGGGCCTACCATTATCTACAATAGCATCAAGTGCAGCTCTTACAGTTCTTCCTGTATATAATACATCATCTATTAAAACAATAATTTTATTAGATATATCAGTTGAAATTTGAGAACTCTTAATTAATGGTTTATCTGCTACTTCTGACAAGTCATCTCTATATAAAGATATATCAAGCTCTTCAACTTTTACTGTTTTACCTTCTATAGTTTTAATTTTTTCTGCTATTCTTTTAGCAAAAGGAACCCCTCTTGTCTTTATTCCTACTAATACTACATTTTCTATACCTTTGTTTTTTTCAATTATTTCATGTGATATTCTCGTAGTAGCTCTATTTATAGCTTTTTCATCTAAAATTACAGCTTTTGTTTTAATATAATCACCTCCATATAATAAAAACTCCTCATCACTGATAAGGAGTTTTTAAAATTCTAAGATTTTCGTCCCTTACCAGCATCTCGTGCAGATTTAAAGGTCTTTATTCATATTTTTTCAATTATAACATATTTAATATAGATTGTCTACTATTTATCTCTTATGATTCTAAGTAAATTAGAAAAATCTTCAGGTAATTCAGATTCAAATTCTAAATATTCCCCACTTCTAGGATGTATAAACCCAATTATTTTAGCATGTAGTAACTGGCCTTCCAAATTAAACTTTTGCTTTTTTATACCATAGACTTTATCTCCTACAACAGGATGTTTTATATATTTCATATGAACTCTTATTTGATGAGTTCTGCCAGTCTCTAGTTTAGCTTCAATTAAAGTATAATCTTTGAATCTTTCAATAACTTTAAAATGAGTAACAGCATGCTTGCTATTTTCTTCAGTCACACACATTTTTTTTCTATCTTTTGGATTTCTTCCAATAGGTGCATTTATTATTCCTTTATCTTCTTTTATATTTCCTTCTACTAAGGCAATATATCGTCTATTGATAGTGTGTTTCTTTAATTGCTCTGCTAAACTTAGATGAGCTAAATTAGTTTTAGCTATCATCAATAGGCCTGTAGTATCTTTATCAATTCTATGCACTATACCTGGTCTTATATTTCCATTTATATTTGATAGTGTATCTAAATGATATAATAATGCATTGACTAATGTAGAATTATAATTACCAGGGGCAGGATGAACTACCATACCTCTTGGCTTATAAACTATAGCAACATCATAATCTTCATATATAATATCAATGTTTATATTTTCTGGTATTAATTCAAGTTTCTTTTCTTCAGGCAATTCAATATATACTTTATCTCCTTCACTTACTATATACTTTGATTTTATTAATTCATTATTTACTTTGATTTTATTTTTCTTAATAAGTTTCTGAATATATGATCTTGAAAAATCATCTAATTCATCAGCTAAGTATACATCTATTCTTTCATTAGCATCATCTTCAACATTAATTTCAATATCCATTAAATCACTCTTTTCCCTTTTCTTCATAATTATCTGTCATCACTAATATAACTAACAATATAGTTCCTATAACTATAAAGCTATCTGCTATGTTAAACACTGGAAAATCATAAACATCTCCAAAATTAACATCTATAAAATCAATAACATAGCCAACTCTAAGTCTATCAATAAAATTTCCAATAGCCCCACCAAGAATCATAACTAAACTATAGTTCATTATTTTAGTATTATTATATTTATATATATATAATATAATACCAAATACAATAATTATAGTAATTATTAAAAAGAATGTTCTTTGAGAATTCATTATTCCAAAAGCAGCACCATAGTTTCTTACATAATTTAATTGTAGAAAATTTTCAATTAATACAATGGGAGCTTCTCCTTCTAAATTAACCACAGAAAAATACTTTGTTAGTTGGTCTAATATAATAATTAAAATAGGTATTATGTACATTTACTTCCTCCTCAAATAGTCTATAATTATAATTCTAATAGATATTAATAATAATTACAATAAAAACAATAAAATAAGAGCAATTAAGCTCTTATTCTTTTTGATCATCTGGTATATCTTCCCTATGTTCTCCCGGCATTTGTCCTTCATAAAATTCTTCTGAAATACTTTCAATATCTTCAACAGATCCTTTATCATTATCATCAAATACACCATTATAATCACCAGTAGAATTTGATGGATCATTTTCTATCCTATTAAATTGTTCTACTTTTTGTATTATGTCTTCACCATCAGTACCTACATAATCTTTATCATCTTTGTTCATCCTTCGTAAAATATTACTAAGATATTCTTGTTCTTTAGTATCAGTCATACCTATAACTTCATCTATTTTTTCTCTATGATTTTTGCAAGTCACTGTATAAGGTATTATATCTAATCTTTCTTCTTCTATTTCTTTTCCACAAACTATACAATTACCAAAATTTCCTTCATTAATATTTTTTAAAGCAATATTAATTTTAGTCATAATATTTTTTTGATTATCAGATAATTTAATATTATGCTCTTGCATAAATAACTCTGTTCCAATATCAGCAGGATGATTATCATAAGCAGATATTTCACCACTAGCATTTGTAATAGAGCCATCAAAATTGTCTTTTATACCTTTTATTGTTTGTTTTATATCCTCTCTTTCCTTTAATAACATACTTTTATATTTATCAACTTTATTTTTATCCATAAATATCCTCCTTATTTTTTTACCTATACTACTATCATACCCATAAAAAAATCCTCACTATCTATATAATGAGGATTTTTAAAATTATTTATTCTTTTATGTGAAGTAAGTTAAGTATAAATAAAAATATAAAAGATTATTTTTCTCATATTTTGCATTATAAAAATGAGAAAGTAGCAAGAAAAAAAATAATAAATAGTCGGTATTTTTAATTTCCATATGACACCTCTCAATAATTCATACTATTTTATACTATTATCATATGAATTATATTAGATTTAGTTATTATTATTTAAAAATACCTGTTTATATATTCTTGATACAGCTATAAACTTTTTTTGTAGTATCCATAAGCTTCTCAAATTCTCTAAAGTCAATAGATTGTTTCCCATCTGATAGAGCTTCATCAGGATTAAAGTGAACCTCTACCATTATTCCATCTGCTTTTACAGAAGCAGCCGCTTGTGACATAGGTCTAACTAATTCTCTAACTCCTGTTCCATGACTTGGGTCTACTATTATAGGTAATTTTGTAAGAGTCTTAATAATTGGTACAGCAGTTATATCTAATGTATTCCTGGTAAAGTTATCAAATGTTCTTATCCCTCTCTCACAAAGAATAATATTGTCATTACCTTCCAAAGCTATATATTCTGCAGCCATTAACCATTCCTCTATAGTTGCATTCATACCTCTTTTTAACATTACAGGTTTGGATACTTTTCCCACTTCTTTCAATAATGAATAGTTTTGCATATTTCTAGATCCAATTTGTATTATATCAATAAATTCCAAAGACTTTTCTACATCTCTAGGATCTAATATTTCTGAAACAACTTTTAAATTGTATCTCTCACCACATTCTTTTAAATATTTTAAACCTTCAAAACCTAAGCCTTGAAAAGAATATGGTGATGTTCTAGGTTTAAATGCACCACCTCTAAGGATTTTAACTCCTTTCTCAGCTAGAAATAAAGATACTTTTTCAATTTGTTCTCTACTTTCTATTGAACAAGGACCAGCTATAATGTTGAACTCTCCATCTCCTATTTTAATTCCATTACCTAGATCTATTATTTTATCTTTTCCATCTTTTCTACCGATATATCTTAATTTCATTCTAATTCCTCCATACTTACTGCTTATAACTCTTTAAAATCCTTTTTAATATTCCAAATGATCTCTCACTAGCTAAATCAACAAACTCATTAAAATTATCATTTGCTGAACCATCAGCCTTATCTGAGATTGATCTTATAATTAAAAAAGGTTTGTTATTTATATAAGCAGTATGTCCAATTGCAGCTCCTTCCATCTCTACACAATATGCATCAAAATTATCCCATAACCTTTTTTTAATTTCTTTTGATGATACAAAAATATCTCCTGATACTATTCTGCCTTTATATACACTTCCATATTCTAATTCTTTCTCAGAAGAATTTATAGCCAATTCTATTAAATATTTATCAGCATTAAATGCTAATACTTCTAATCTAGGGATTTGTCCTAAAGGATATCCAAAGCTTGTTGCATCAAAATCATGTTCTAAAACATCTGTTGATACAACTATATCTCCTATTTCTATTTCTTCTTTTACTCCTCCAGCAACTCCTGTATTTATTATGATATCAACTTCATATTCACTAATTAATAGCTGAGTTATAATTGCTGCATTTACTTTTCCTATGCCGCACCTTACTAATACTATTTTTTTACCCTCAAATACCCCTTTATAAAAAGTAGTTTTAGCTTTAACAGACTTTTTTTCTATTTCCATTTCATTTTTTATTTTTTCAATTTCTTCATCCATTGCACCTATAATTCCAAATATCATTTTAACAGCTCCTTACCCTTTATTTTTAACAATAAAAAAGGGGTTTCCCCCTTATTCTTCAATCATTATATTTTCTTCTACAAAAAGTTCTTCTGACATTTCTAACTGTGATTTAAGTAATGTTTTAAATTTCATTTTAAAGAGAAGCATTTCTTTTTTTACTTCTTCATATTCTTGCTTTATATTCATAACTTCTTTATTTGCATTATCTATTATTTCTCGTGACTTTCTTTCAGCTTCTTCTATTATATTGTCACTTTTTTCTTTAGCTGTATAATTCACTTCTTCAGCAGTTTTTTGAGCAACTACCAATGTCTTTTGTAATGTATCTTCCATACTATTATAGTATTTTACCTTATCATTTAAAGCAGACATCTTATCTTTTAATTCTATATTCTCTTTATGTAATCTTTCATAATCAGAAATTATTTCATCTAAAAATGTTTCAACTTCTTTTATATTATATCCCCTAACGCCTTTGTTAAATTCCTTATTTTGAATGTCAAGTGGTGTTAACATTTTTATGCCTCCTTATTATATGTATTTATATATTAGTATTCTTAATTTTCCTTTCTTACTTTCACCTAATATATCTTCAAACTTAACTCTACCTTTTTTTCTAACAGATATTAACTCCCCACCATTTAGATTATAAGATATATTATCTATCGGTTTAAAATCAACTTTAACTTTACCAGATTTAATCATGTTTGAGCTATCTTTTCTTGACAAATTAAAAATTGAACTAACTATTACATCCAAACGAAGCGAAGAAACTGTTGTATATATTTTTTTATGTTTTTTTTCATATTCTATAATATCTTGCTTGCATATTTCTTTAATTGTAACAGACTGGGTTCCAATTTTTTCTAAATTTAAAATTATGTAATCTTTTAATTCAGGAGATATTATTATCTGTGCATATTCATCTGAAATAATAATATCTCCAATTTTTTCTCTTTTAATTCCAAGTCCCATAAAAGAACCTAATATATCTTTATGACTTATTTTAGAAAAATCATAATTACTAGTAATTTCTAAAACGGATATTATATCATTAAATTTAGTATAACTTAGATATTCGGGATATAAAATTATCATTTTTCTTTCTGCATTATCATAGCCGCCTTCTTCATGATAACTTATATCCATAAATCTATTTAATATAGAATAAGAAAGTTTTCTTTGATATGGATTCAAAAAATCAGTTGATATAATATTTTTGTCTCGCATAACAATTTCTATGTTATCTAATAATTTCCTCAAATTAATGATTTCATTTTTATCATCTATATGTTCCAAATATTTCTTTTTGTCATCAATCATATTTGCTCCTATATTAATAACCTAATAATAAAGGTTCCAACTATATCCAAAGCTAAAAAAGCTAATAAAGGAGAAAAATCAAACATTCCAGTACTTACTCCTAATTTACTTATAAGCACTCTAAAAGGATATAAAATCGGCTCTGTTATTCTATAAATTGAATTTAACAAAGGATTTCTTAAATCTCTTATTATTAAACTAAGAAAAATCCTTGCTATTACTAAAATCTTAAGTACCTGTATAAACATTCTTACTGCCCTAATTAACACATAATTATCTATCACTAAATCCACCTCTTAATTATTTCTGCCATGGAAAAATACCCTTGTTTTTTAATTCCTCATGTATAATTCCATCTATTTCTACATTGCTTGGAGCTAAAATAAATATATCTATTGCAACTTTTTGAATATTACCCTCTAATGTATAGATTGCTCCACTTGTAAAATCAAATGCTTTTCTTTTCTCATCATCATCCATTTGTTGCAAATTAAGTACTACAGGTTTTCTACTTTTTACATCATCTATAGCCTTAGCAATATCTTCATATATTTCAGGCTCATGAATTACAAGTTTCATATTATTGTTAGTATGAATATTAAATACTTTTTTTTGTTTATTGGATCTTCTAGAATTTTTTTCTTCTTCTACATACTCTTCTTCTTCTTCAAAATCATCATACTCTTCATCTAAGTCTTCTAGCCCTACAAAATATTTTACTTTATTAAAAATGCTTCCCTTTTCTGCCATTTTTATTCCTCCTTATTTTCTTTTACCAAAAATACCTGTACCAACTCTTACTAAATTTGATCCTTCTTCAATTGCAATTTCAAAATCATTAGTCATCCCCATTGAAAGATATTTCATATCTATATAAGGAATTTCTTTTTTCTTTATATCTTCAAATAAAGATTTTGCTTCTTTAAATACATACCTTATATTTTCAGGTTCCTCATCAAATGGAGCCATTACCATAAGACCTTTTACAGCTATAAAAGGATATTTTTTAAGAGATTCTATAAAATCCCATATCTCCTGTTTTTTTATCCCAAACTTACTTTCTTCTTCTGCAACATTTACTTGTATTAATACATCAACTACTCTATCAATTTTTCTAGCTCTTTTATTAAGCTCTTTAGCAAGAGATAGCCTGTCAAGAGAATGAAATAAATTCATTTTATCTATTATGTATTTAACCTTATTAGATTGTAAATGTCCTATCATGTGCCAATTTAACTCTTCTTTATTTAGACTATCATATTTATCCATTATTTCTTGAACTTTATTTTCTCCTATATGATATAATCCAGAATCAATTATTTCTTCTATGGATTCTATAGATTGAGTTTTTGTAACAGCAATTAATTTTACATCAGATCTATTTCTATTTGCTCTATTACATGCATCTTCTATTTTTCCTTCTATCAATTTAATATTTTCTTTAATTGAAATTTTAATTACCTCCTATTTATCCATATAATTCTCAATTATATTTTTTTCAATTATTACCTCATCATAAGCTTCTATTGAACTTTGATTTGTTTCATCAGGTAAAGCAATGACAAAATCATCTTCTGAATAAATTACGTTTATAGATTTAAATTTAATGATAGAATCTACATTTTTTGTGTAAACTCCTTTAACATCATCTTTTTCAACAACAGCCTTTGAAGGTATTCTTAACCCATGATACTCTTTTAAAATTATATCAATATCTAAAATTCTATCTTTATAATATTTATATAAATAAGAGTCCAATTCAATTAAAACTAATGCATTTTTTTTACTAGTATTTATTTTTAAAATTTTACCATTTATCTTTTTATTATCTTTCTTTATTCTAATATTTATGCTTTGTTCTTCATCTAACTCTTTTGCATCTTCAATAGAAATATTTGTAGCTATAAACCATTTAAAATCTTTTATAACTTTCACAATAGGATCCCCTACTGAAGAATCAGATATTTTTTTAATATTTTTAACCTGAGGTTTTTTTATATCTATATCACTTGGATTTAAATTAGTCATATTATGAACAGTATATTTAGTTTCATAACCATCAAATAAATAAGACACAAGTCCTGACTCATTACTAACAATTGAATTATTATTTTTAGAAATCTTTTCTAATAATTCTTCTTTTTGATTTATTAATTGTCTAGTTGTATAACCCATAAATCCATTTTGTTGAGAAATAGTTTTTAATTTGTCCTGTTTTTCTTTAAGTTGATTTTCTAACTCTTTTATTTCTTTAGAGTTTTCTTTTTCATTAGCTTCTGAAATGTTTTTTTCAATTTCATTTATTTCTTTTTCTAATTTTTTGAAGTCCTTATTAAACAAAGTATTGGATTTATTCGCTTTATTAAGCTTGTCTATTTCTTTTTCAATATTATCTATTTCTTTTTCATAGTCTTCAATATTAGATAAGTTTGCTTGAGTCATTAAAACTTGATTTTTAGAGATTTTTTCTCCTTCATTATGATAAAATTTTAATTTTCCTTTACTTTTTGCTTCATATATAGTTTCATCTTTTATTGTTATTGCTTTACTCTCTATTTTTTTTTCAATTTCTTCACTTTTAACAAGAATAGTCTGAGCTTTAGAACTATATAAATTCGGCAAAAACATAAATAATATATATAATGTAACTATAATCAAAAAGAAAAGTTTAACAGTTCTCTTTCTTTTTCTTTTAAGTTCTCTTTGTTGTTTACTCATTTCTACACCTCAAACTGTGATATCCTATTAAATATACTTCTATCTTTATTATAAATTTCCTTCTTAATTAAAAATATTTATTAAAAAAATCTTCCATATTTACTTATTAGTTTTACTCTTTTAATTTTAGTTACACTTAGATCTAAAACCTTATCTTTATGTGTAACTAACAATACTGAATTTTCCTTTTCCTTAGCCCCTATTACTATACCACTAAATTTCTTATTAGATTTAAGTAAAATAGAAATTTCATCTCCAGTTCTTACTTTAAGATTACCAAGCAAAAATTCACTTATATCTGCCTCATTTATATGTTCAGAAGTAACAGATTTATTATCTATTACAATAGTATTTTCTTTTAAATAGATTTTTTCTTTAATAACAACTAAAATATATCCTAAAATACTAACTATAAGTAAAATAAATGCTATATTTTTTAAAAAATAAAATAACAAAACATCACTACTTTCTAAAATTGATATTTATATATTATTGTTTTCATTAAGTATACCATAATTTCACTAATTTATAAATATGATAAAAATAATAAAAGGCCAAAATATATAAATATTTTGACCTTTTAAACTAATTCCATTTTATATGATAATGCAAATTAACCCACCACTACCTTTATTTATTATTCTTTGTAGTGTTCTTTGTATTTTACTTCTAGCATCAATTGGCATCATATTAATTTTAGTTTGTAATTGTTCATTTACTAAATCATGTAGAGATTTTCCAAACATATTTGTTTCCCAAATTTTTGCTGGATCATTTTCAAATTCTTCTAATAAATAATTTACCAATTCTTCACTTTGTTTTTCTGTACCAATTATAGGTGATACCTCTGTAGCAATATCTGCTCTTATAAGATGTAGTGAAGGAGCATTTGCTTTTAATTTAACACCAAATCTATGACCTTCTTTAAATGTTTCTGGTTCTAAAAGCTCTAATTCTTCTATACTAGGAGATACTAATCCATAACCACTTTGCTTTACATCTTCTAAAGCCTGTGCTATTTTATCATGTTCTTTTTTAATTTGCGAAAGTTTTGTTATTAGATTTAATATTTGATGTTCTCCTTTTATATCATATCCTGTAGATTCACTTATTACATTATAGAATATACTATCATCTACAGCTAAATCTATATTAACTACTCCTTTTCCTAAATTTATTTCATTAATATTAGTTTTTTCAATTGTTTCACATTCAAATATATTTTCTACTGCTTTATTTATTTCACTTAATTTATGTATTCCTGAAGTGTTTTCTATAACAGTATCAATAATTTGCTTCTTCAAAGAATGCTTAGTACTTAGTCCATCTACCCAACCAGGTAAATCAATATTTATTTCTTGAATTGGAAATTCTAACAATACTTTGTTTAGAGTAGATGTAATGTCTTCTATTTCTAAATTCATACAATCAACAGCTATAACAGGAACATTATATTTTTCTTCTAAATTTTCTTTAAGTGCCACTGTACTATCAAGTGTTGGATGCTTAGAATTTAAAAGTATAACGAATGGTTTATCTAATTCTTGAAGTTCTTTAACTACTCTTTCCTCTGATGCAATATAACTTGACCTATCTATTTCTGTAAATGATCCATCTGTTGTAACAACTACGCCTATTGTAGAATGATCAGTTATTACCTTTCTTGTTCCTATCTCAGCAGCTTCTGCAAAAGGTATTTCTTTTTGATACCATGGTGTTGTAACCATTCTTGGCATATTATTCTCTTCATGACCTAATACACCATCTACTAAATAACCTACACAGTCAACCATTCTTACCTTAAATTTAATATTATCATCTAAAACTAAATCTACAGCTTCACTTGGTACAAATTTAGGTTCTGTAGTAGTTATTGTTTTCCCTGCGCCAGATTGAGGAAGTTCATCTTTTGCCCTTTCTTTTCTATGTTGACTTTCTATGTTTGGAATTACTAGCTTATCCATGAATTTTTTGATGAATGTTGATTTGCCTGTTCTTACTGGTCCTACAACTCCAATATAAATATCTCCATCTGTTCTTTCAGAGATTTCTTTATATATATTGAACTTATCCACTAACGTCGCCTCCTTTATAAATTAAACAAAATCATATATCTTCTTAAAGTATATATATTGAAGTTGTACCGATAATATTACAAGCTTTAAAAAAAATATAAAAAAATGTTTAAAGTATTCAATTGAATACTTTAAACATTTTTAAAATCTATTTATCTACATCTCTACTTCATGAGTTTTATCTCTAAGCATTAAATTTATTACAGAATTTTTTACATCTTTTCCTTTATATAAAACTTCATATATTGCATTTATTATAGGCATTTCAACATCTAGTTTCTTTGCTAAACTATATGCTGATTTAGAAGTTTTAATACCTTCAACTACCATTCCAACTATACGACTTGCTTCTTCCATTGAATGACCTTCTCCAATTTTTATACCAGCCCTTCTATTCCTACTATGCATACTTGTGCAAGTTACTATTAAATCGCCAATTCCAGAAAGTCCAGCAAAAGTCATAGAATTTGCTCCCATTTTTTCACCAAGTCTTGCTATTTCGATTATTCCTCTATTCATAAGAGCAGCTTTAGTATTGTCTCCATATCCAAGCCCATCTGATATACCTGCTCCAAGTGCTATTACATTTTTAAGAGCTCCGCCAAGTTCTACACCTATAACATCTTCATTTGTATACACCCTAAATTTAGGAGTCATAAAAAATTCTTGTACATATAATCCTACATCTTCATATTTAGAAGCTACTACTATAGCAGTAGGAATGTCTTTTGCAACTTCTTCTGCATGAGATGGTCCTGATAATACAGCATATTTAGAATTAGGTACTAATTCTTCAACAATTTCTGAAATTCTATAAAGTGTACCTACCTCTATACCTTTTGCCACATTAACTATTATTTGACCAGGTTTTATATCATGTTTTATTTTTTCAATAGTATTTCTAACTGCTTGAGTTGGTACTGCTAATAATAAAATATCTTTATCTTTTATTGTTTTATCAATACTAGAAGTTATATTTATATTATTAGGAAGAATTACTCCAGGTAAATACTGAATATTTTCTCTAGACTCATTCATTTGTAAAGCTTTTTCTTCATTTCTAACCCATAAATCAACTTCTACACCTTTTTTAGCTAACAATATACTAAGAGCAGTACCCCAACTTCCGCCTCCTAATACACCTATACTTTGACTCATATAAATCCTCCTATTTTGCTTTTTGTCCTATTTTGGATTCACATCCATTTAGTAGTCTTTTTATATTAGATTTATGTCTAATTATCGCTAATAATGCTAATGCTGTCAAGAATAAAATATATTCTAAATTAAAGGGCCGTATTATAATTAATCCTATAAAAGGTACTAATGATATAGCAGAAACAGAACCAAGAGATACATATCTAGTTTTTATTATTATTATTATTCCTATTATTATTGCAATTAAAGCAGGTATAGGATGTATAAAAGTTGCAGCACCAATTGTTGTTGCAATTCCTTTACCACCTTTGAATTTAAGTACAATAGGAAAATCATGTCCTATTACTGCAAATAATCCTGCTATTAGTCCTCCAGTATCTCCAAGTAGCATTTCACCTATTATAACTGCTATAACTCCTTTTAGAGCATCAAAAATAAAAGTTATAATGGCAAACTTTTTACCAAAAACCCTTAAAGCATTTGTAGCCCCAGCATTTCCACTACCTTTTGTTCTAATATCAGTTCTTTTAATTAATTTACCTAAAATATAAGATGTGGAAAAATTACCAATTGCATATGCTATTAGGGCTACTAAAAGGATATCTATCAAATTATTTCCCCCTTTCTCTAAATTCAAATAGAATAGGTGTACCCTCTAATCCAAAAGAAGCTCTCAATTGATTTTCTAAATATCTAGCATATGAAAAGTGCATTAATTCTTTATCATTTACAAAAATTATGAATTTAGGTGGCTTTGATGCAGCCTGTGTTGCATAAAATATCTTAAGTCTCCTTCCTTTATCAGAAGGCGGTTGATTCATAAGTATAGCTTCACCAACTATATCATTTAATACTCCAGTTTTTATTCTCATAGAGTGGTTATTTGATACAACTTTAATTAAATCAAGAATTCTATTTATTCTCTTTCCTGTTAAAGCAGATACAAGTAATATTGGTGCATAAGTCATAAATGGTAGCCCTTCTCTAACTTCTTTTTCAAATTTCAAATAAGTTTTATCTTCTTTTTCTATTAAGTCCCATTTATTGACTAAAATTATAGATGCTCTACCATTGTCATGTGCATAACCAGCTATTTTTTTATCCTGCTCTGTAACTCCTTCTTCAGCGTCAATCACAATTAAACAAACATCTGATCTTTCAATTGCTGTAAGAGCCCTTACAACGCTATACCTTTCAATATTCTCAGTTATCTTTCTTTTTTTTCTCATTCCAGCAGTATCAATGAAAACATATTTTTCATCTCCCACATTAAAAGGGGTATCAATAGCATCTCTTGTAGTGCCTGGAATGTCACTTACAATTACTCTATCTTCTCCTAAAATTTTATTTATAAGAGAGCTCTTCCCTGCATTTGGTTTTCCTATAACTGCTACTTTAGTTATATCTTCTTCATATCCAGTATCTTTATCATCTGGAAAATTAGATATAACTTCATCTAGTAAATCTCCTATACCATATCCATGACTTGCAGATATCATTATTGGTTCTGATAACCCTAATTCATAAAATTCATATATAGTATTAGGAGGTGTATGAGAATCAACTTTATTAGCTACTAATATAACCTTTCTATTAGATTTTCTAAGCATATTTGCAACTTCTCTATCTGTAGAAGTTAAACCTTCTTTCCCATCTACCATAAAAAGTATTACATCTGCTGTTTCTATTGCAATTTCAGCTTGCGTACGCATTTGAGATAAAATAATATCTTCACTATTTGGTTCTATACCTCCAGTATCTATCATATTAAAATAATTATTTAGCCATTCACCTTCAGCATATATTCTATCTCTTGTAACTCCTGGCTCATCTTCTACTATTGATATTCTCTTTCCTGCAATTCTGTTAAACAAAGTCGATTTACCTACATTTGGTCTTCCAACTATAGCAAGTATCGGTCTTCCCATATCATCACCTCTAATTTATTAATGTATTTATAAAATCTTTTCCATTTACTTTAGATATACGTATATCTTTTTGTATTTTGCTTTTTATATCACTAACAGTTAAATCATCTAAAAATACTTGTTCTCCACTTCTTAGCATTGATTCAGGTATAACAAGTTCATCAAATTCTTCATTTATAACATTCTTAAGTAAATCTTTTCCGGTAACTAAACCTGAAACAGTAATAGTATGACCAAAAAAGTCATTTTTAACTTCAATAACCTTAATTTTTAATCCAGAAATATTCTCACTTATTATTTTAGCAATTCTCTTCATAAAATCATATGCAAGAGTTCCAGTTGCAAGTAGTACTGTTTTATTTACATTTATATTAGTCATATTTTTTAATTCATTTTCTATACTAGATTCAAAATCTCGAAGCAATCCTACTCCATTTTCTATTTGAGGAAACCCTTCATAATCTTCATAGCTAGGTAAATCCAAATCAGCTAAAACATAAAATTCATCTGATGCAAATATAAACCTACTTCCAAATTTATCTAAATATTTTCTTTGATAGCTACTTATTTCCTTTAAAAGTTTTATAGATTTTTCTTTATCATAACTATCTATTTCTTTCAATCCTGCTCTATGCTTTGTAATACCTACAGGTACAACTGCCACACTTTCAATATTTGGATAAAGTTTTGATAAATCATCAAGAGTTTTTTCAAGCTCTATTCCATCATTTATTCCATGTATTAAAACAATTTGTGCATTCATCTTTATATTTGCTTCATTAAATCTCTTTAATATATTATATAATTTGCCTGCATTTTTATTATTTAACATCTGCTTTCTTAATTCTTTATTTGTAGTATGAACAGATATATTTATAGGACTAATTCTATATCTTATTATTCTATTTATTTCTTCATCACTCATATTAGTAAGAGTAATAAAATTGCCTTGTAAAAATGATAACCTAGAATCATCATCTTTAAAATATAATGTCTCTCTCATATTTTCAGGCAATTGATCAATAAAACAAAACATACAATTATTTCTACATCTTTTTGCTTTGTCAATCAATGAATTAGAAAATTCTATGCCTAAATCTTCATCATATTCTTTTTCTATTTCTAAATCCCATATTTCACCATTTGACTTTTTTATTGTTACAACTATATAATCATCTGCTATATGGAATTTATAATCAATAATATCTTTTATTTCATTATTATTGATAGAAATAAGTATATCACCAACTTCTACATCAAGTTCCTCTGCTATACTATTTTCTTTTACATGTTCTATTATATTTATATTATCATCAATATTACGTAATTCCATTATTTTGTCCTTCCTAATTAGTACCTGGTATTAATATTATACCACAATACCTTATATTTTCCTATCATACTTAGGTATACTATCATTATATTTCACAAAAATCAAGAAAAAAAGAGTGCTATATAAGCACTCTTGATGGTAAATCAAATTTAGCTGTAAGTTCATGTACTTCCTTTTTAAGTTTTTCTGGATCATCCTTTTTAGTTATAGCTCTATAAATAATATCTGCTATTATATCCATCTCTTCTTCTTTCATATTTCTTGTTGTAACAGCAGGAGTACCAATTCTTACTCCACTAGTTACAAAAGGTGATTCTTTATCAAATGGTATAGTATTTTTGTTTACTGTAATATCAACATCAGTAAGTAGCTTTTCTGCTTCTTTTCCTGTTAACCCATTAGCTTTTGCATCTATTAAAATTAAGTGATTATCTGTTCCACCTGAAACAAGTGTTAGTCCTCTATCAACTAATCCTTTTGCTAAAGCTTTAGCATTACTTATAACTTGTTTTTGATAATCTTTAAAATCATCACTTAGAGCTTCTTTAAATGCCACTGCCTTTGCAGCTATAATATGCATAAGTGGTCCACCTTGTATACCAGGGAATATGGCTTTATCAACTTTTTTTGCATATTCTGATTTGCAAAGTATAGCTCCACCACGAGGTCCTCTTAATGTTTTATGAGTTGTAGTAGTTACAAAATCAGCATATTCTACTGGATTCATATGAAGACCTGCTGCTACAAGTCCTGCTATATGTGCCATATCAACCATTAAATATGCCCCAACTTCATCAGCAATATCTCTAAACTTTGAAAAATCTATCTCTCTTGGGTAAGCACTTGCTCCTGCAACTATTAATTTTGGTTTATTTTCTTTTGCTATATTTAAAACTTCATCATAATCTATTTTATGAGTATCTTTATTTACTCCATAGGAAATGAAATTATAATATGTTCCAGAAATATTTACAGGACTACCATGAGTTAAGTGTCCACCATGAGATAAATTCATACCTAAAACTGTATCTCCAGGTTCAAGTATACTGAAATAAACCCCTAAGTTTGCATTTGAACCAGAATGTGGTTGAACATTTACATGATCTGCTCCAAAGAGTTCTTTAAGTCTTTCACGAGCTAAATCCTCAGCTTGGTCTACAAATTCACATCCAGCATAATATCGTTTTCCAGGGTATCCTTCTGCATATTTATTTGTAAGTATACTTCCTGCAGCTTCTAAAACTGAATCTGTTACATAATTTTCTGATGCTATTAACTCAAGTCCTTCTTTTTGTCTTTTGTACTCTTTGTTTATAATATTAAATAGTTCCTCATCATGCTTTTCAAGATTTTTCAATTCATCATCACCTTTCTTCTAGTTTACTTTAATAATAAACAAAAAAAAAGTATTAGTCAAATATTTTATTGTTTATTATTTGATAGATGTTATAATAATATAATAAATGTGGTATTTAAAAAATCCATTGTATAAAGGTGATTAGATGGAAAAAAGTGAAATAAAAAATTTATTAATATTATCAATTCTCGCAGGGAAAATAATGCTCCGTAATGGTGCTGAAACATATAGAGTTGAAGATACAATAACAAGAATATGTAAGTCTAGAAATATAGATTTTGTAGAAACATTTGTAACTCCTACTGGTATATTCTTATCTGTTGAACATAATGATGAATTATTTTCTTATATTAAAAGGATTAATTCTATATCAATTGATCTTCATAAAATTGAAAAGGTCAATGATTTCTCAAGAAAGTTTGTATCTACAAATATGTCAATTTCTGAAGGAATCAAAACATTGACTTTGATAGATAAGTTAGACCCTTATAAAAATAATTTAAGATATTTATTTGGAGGTCTTGCTGGAAGTTTCTTTACCCTAATGTTTGGAGGTAATTTATTTGATTTTATAGCTTCATTTATTACTAGTACATCATTAGTTATATTATTAGATTTTATAAAAAAACTCCCTATAACTTTTTTTCTATCAAATGTTATAGGCGGTATATTTGTTACTTTATTTTCAGTTATTTTATATAGCTTTAATATTGGAAACAATATAAATAATGTTATAATAGGATCACTTATGTTATTAGTACCTGGAGTAGCAATTACAAATGCAATTAGAGACTCAATCTCTGGTGATTTTGTATCAGGTATATCTCGAGCAGTAGAAGCTACTATAATAGCCCTTGCCATAGCTTTGGGAGTTGGAGTAACACTTAGGATGGTAATTAATACATTCGGAGATATAGACAGTATAAGGAGTGCAATTAATGCTTTATTTTAAACATTTTATATTTGCTTTCATTTCTACAGTAGGATTTTCAATTATTTTTAATATATCAAGAGATTCTATTGTAAAATCTGGCATAAATGGTGCTGTTGGTTGGATAATTTACATCATATTTGTTGAACATCTAAATTCACCTGTAATGGGCTCTTTCTTTGGAGCTTTAAGTGTAGGTATATTAGGTGAGTTTTTTGCTAGGAGATTCAAAAAACCTGCTACAGTGTTTATAATTCCAGGAATCGTTCCACTTGTTCCAGGGTCAGGTATGTATTATACTATGCTTGCAGTTACAGAAAAAAGGTTTATTGATGCAGCAGAAATAGGAAGTGAGACTATATTTATTGCTGCAGCTATTGCTTCTGCAATAATAATTTCTATTTCAACTGCTAAAATAATTAGAGAATCTAGAACTAAAAAATTATATAAATAAAAATTGCTATCCTAGATTAGGATAGCAATTTTTTAATGATTATATTTTATAATTATATTTATTAGATTTTGTATAGCTTCTTCACTATCTTTACCTTCTATTATATCTTTTTTAATACAGTTTTTAGTATAATTTTCTAAAATTATACCACCTACTTTGTTAAGTGCAGATTTTGCAGCTACAATTTGAGTAAGTATATCAGCACAATACTTATCTTCTTCTACCATTTTTTGAATTCCTTTTATCTGACCTTCTATTTTTCTAAGTCTTGTTATGGAACTCTTTTTAGTATCTATATCTTTCATATTAAATTCCTCCATAAGCTAAATCACCCTTACGAGTTTTAACTCTGTAGATTTACTTTTCTTTATATTATTATCAATAACTCTAAGTAAAAAATAAGATATAACTAGAGCAACTAAACCTGTTAATACACCAAAGATTTCATAATTTTGAAACCCTAAATTACTAAAGAAATAAACGCCTAGTGAAATTCCTGCAATAAGCATTATTAGAGGAATTATATAGGCTATGAATGCAGATTTCATCAAACTCTTTGTTTCCATCTCTACCTCCACAAAATTCCCTACTCTTGCATTTATTGTATTTTTAATATTAACTCTCATTGCTGGAATATTACAACCTCCACCACAAGATGAACATTTATCTCCACATGCACTAGTTCTTCTTACATCTACAACAGCATAATTATCTTTTACTTCTACAACATAACCAACTTGATCCATATTATTCCTCCTTACCGTTATACTTACTTTAATGATACCATAAGGAATAATCTATTTCAATTCACTCATATCTACTTGTATAGAAAGTTCTTTTAGCTGCTCTTTTGATATTTCTGTAGGAGCCTCTGTAAGAAGGGATGTAGCATTTTGTGTTTTAGGAAATGCTATAACATCTCTTATGTTTTTCATTCCTGTAAGAAGCATTATAAGTCTATCAAATCCATATGCTATTCCTCCATGTGGTGGTACTCCATATTTGAAAGCTTCAAGTAAAAATCCAAACTTTTTCCATGCTTCTTCTTCTGTAAATCCAAGAGCTCTAAACATTTTTTGCTGTAATTCTGTATTATTTATCCTTATACTACCACCTGCTATTTCATCACCATTTATAACAATATCATAGGCCTTTGCTTTCACCTTTTCAGGTTCAGTCTCAAGTAATGGTATATCTTCATCAACAGGATGAGTAAATGGATGATGTTTAGCTACATATCTATCTTGCTCTTCATCATATTCAAATAGTGGGAAATCAGTTATCCAAACCATTTCAAATATATCTTCATCTATAAGGTCTAATGTTTTTGCAACTTCAATTCTCAAATGACCAAGTGAATCAAAAACTATTTTATCTTTATCTGCAACTATAAAAACTATATCTCCTTTTTCTATATCTAATTCTTGTTTCAATTTCTCTATTTCTTTTTCACTTAAAAACTTAGATATAGGAGAACTAATACCTTCTTCATTCATTTTAATCCATGCAAGTCCTTTTGCACCATAAGTTTTAATATATTTTTCAAGTTTAGAAATCTTTTTTCTACTAAATTCATTTTCATATCCTTTTATATTTATAGCTCTTACACTTCCACCACTAGCTATTGCTCCACTAAACACTTTGAATTCAGAGTTTTCAACAACATTTGATATGTTTTTTATTTTGAATCCAAAACGTAAATCAGGTTTATCTGAACCATAACTTTCCATAGCTTCATCATACTTCATTCTCTTTATAGGTAAATCTATTTCTATACCTTTTATTTCTTTAAATATTTTATATATAAGTTTTTCATTTAGAGATATAACATCATCAATATCTACAAATGACATTTCTGCATCAATTTGAGTAAATTCAGGTTGTCTATTTGCTCTCAAATCTTCATCTCTAAAACATTTTACTATTTGATAATATCTATCCATACCAGAAACCATTAAAAGCTGTTTCATAAGTTGTGGAGACTGGGGTAATGCATAGAATTTTCCTGGATTAACTCTACTTGGTACCAGATAATCTCTTGCTCCTTCTGGAGTAGGTTTGTTAAGTACAGGTGTTTCTATTTCTAAAAAATTATTTTCATCAAAGAAATTCCTAACAATCTTTGCTGTTTTATGTCTTATTTTAATATTATTTTGCATATATGATTTTCTAAGATCTAAGAATCTATATTGAAGTCTCATCTTTTCAGATACTTCATCATTATCTTTTATATAAATAGGTGGTGTTTCTGATTTATCTAATATTTTAAGTTCACTTACAAAAACTTCTATATCACCTGTAGCAAGTTCTTTGTTTTTAGATTGTCTTTCTACAACTTTTCCTTTTATTGCAATAACATATTCACTTCTAATTGCATCTGCCTTCTTAAAACTTTCAGCAGAAATCTCATTATCAAATACTATTTGTGAAATACCTGTAATATCCCTTAAATCAACAAAGATTAACCCACCTAAATTTCTTCTCTTTTGTACCCATCCCATAAGTACAACTTGCTCATCTATATTATCCTTTGTTAATTCACCACACATATGAGTTCTTCTTAAATTTCCTAATTTTTCAATCATATAATTACCTCCTAAGTCTTTCTTCTATAGACTCTACAACATTTTCTAAGCTAAGATCTTCTTGATCTCCTGTTTTCATATTTTTTATTTTAATACTTTTATTTTCTATCTCATTGTCTCCTATAACTATTGTATAAGTAGAATTTAACTTGTTGGAATATTTGAATTGAGCTTTTACACTTCTATCTAAGTGATCTAAATCTGAAGATATTCCAAGAGTCCTTAGATCTTTTACTATTTTCATAGCAAGTGATTTCGCTTTATCACCCATTGTAACTATAAATATATCTAAATCATCTTCTTTTGGTATTTCTATATTATTATTTTCTAAAGTAAGAATTAATCTCTCTATACCCATTCCAAATCCTATAGCAGGTGTACTTGGTCCTCCTATTTGTTCAACTAGACCATCATATCTACCTCCACCACATACTGTGCTTTTAGCACCAATCTCAGAAGATATAAATTCAAATGCTGTTTTTGTATAATAATCTAATCCTCTAACAATTCTTGGGTTCACAATATATTCAACTTCTAAATTATCTAAATAATTTTTTACTCCATCAAAATGTTCACTACATTCATCACATAAATAATCTAACATAGTTGGAGCTTCTTTTAATTCCATTTGACAATTATCATTTTTGCAATCCAATATTCTCATAGGATTTGTATCAAATCTTGAATTACATGTTTCACATAATTTATCTAATCTTTCACTTAAATATTCCTTTAAAGCTTTATCATAATTAGGTCTACACTTGGAACAACCTATACTATTAATTTGTAATTCTATACCTTGAATTTCAAGTCTTTTATATAAATTATCTAAAATACTAATTACTTCAGCATCTATTGAAGGATTCTCACTACCATATACTTCTACACCAAATTGATGATGTTCCCTAAGTCTTCCTTTTTGTGGTCTTTCATACCTAAATATAGGTGTTATATAAAAAGTTTTTATAGGCTGTGCATCAGCATAAAGTTTATTTTCTACATATAATCTTGCAGCTGGAGCAGTTCCTTCAGCTTTTAATGTTATACTCCTATCACCTTTATCTAGAAAAGTATACATTTCCTTTTGTACTACATCTGTAGTTTCTCCTACGCCTCTTTCAAATAATTCAGTATGTTCAAAAGTAGGAGTTCTTATTTCTTTATAACCAAAACTATTACAAATCTCCCTAAATATTTTTTCTAGATATTGCCATTTATAAGACTCATTAGGTAATACATCTTTAGTTCCTCTTGGTGCTCTTGTTAACATATTTAACCCTCCTATTTAATTTGAATAATAAAAAAAACCCTATCCCTATAGACAAGGGACGAGAGTTTGAAGTTCCCGTGGTGCCACCCAAATTGGTATATAACCCACTTATAATCTTTAACGCAGATATACGAATAATTCTACTAAAATTCAAATTATTTACTCTGAGGTGTCTTCATAAGTTATCAATACTAATTTTCACCAACCATTAGCTCTCTATAAATGATAAAACTAACTACTCTGCCTCTTCACCGTATGTTTATATTGTAACTATTATAAATGATTATTCTTCTTCTGTCAACATTTTATTTACAGCTGATACTTTTCTTTCTATCATATCATCTATTCTATTTATATAATCATTTAAATTTACTACATTAGGTACTCGAATTATTTTATTTGAACTTGGATAAAATACCTTAGATACAGCTCCAGCACCTAATCCAATAATAGTTTGTTTTTCTTCCATCATAGAAATATTGTATATACACTCTTTATATTTTTTTGCATATCCCACATTTTCAAAATTACCTAATATTTGTTTTTGTCTATACATATAATAAGGCTTCATATTCATTTCCTTTGAATATGCAACTGTTTCATTTAACATATCATATAGACTTCCTTCTTTTATAATATCATATTCGTCTAAATCTTTATTTAACTTTGAAGACTTTTTTATAGTTAAAGTATGAACAGTTAAATTATCTGGATCTAACTCTTTTATTATTTCCATAGTATTTTTGATATCATTTAAATTTTCTCCAGGTAATCCTATGATTACATCCATGTTTATAGAATTAAACTTCATACTTTTTGCTAATTTAAATATTTCTTCAATATCAGCTTTAGTATGATGTCTATTCATTAGTTTTAAAGTTTTATTATTCATTGTCTGTGGATTTATACTAATTCTATCTATTCTATTTTCCTTTAACATTTCTAAAACTTTCTTATTGATAGTATCTACCCTACCAGCTTCCACTGTAAATTCTATTGTATTTTGAGTGTCAAAATACTCATATACAGCTTTAATTATTTTTTCTAAATTTTCTACAGGTATAGAAGTAGGTGTTCCTCCTCCAATATAAATAGTTTTTAATGTCTTATCTTTCATAAATATAGCCATTTGTTTTATTTCTTCAATTAATGAATTAGTATAATCATCAACTAGTAACTTCCATTTTTTTATTGAATAAGAAGGAAAAGAACAATATATACATCTACTAGGACAAAATGGTATACTTATATATAAACTGTAATGTTCTTTGTTTAAAGGATATACATATTTTTCTTGTATATCTCTAATTTTTAAAAGAAGATTTGCTTTTTTTATATCTATTAAATATTCTTCTGTTAAAATATTAAATATTTCATTTTCATCTACATTTTTTTCCTTTAAATCATGTACAATTTTGGAAGGTCTTATTCCAGTTAATATCCCCCATGATGTATTTATATCTTTAATATTCATAACAGCTTTATAAACACACTTTTTTATTGCTATATTAATCTTTTTATCAAATGGTTTTTTAATATTTATTTTATCTATACTTTTTATTTTATTTTTGCTAATTAACTTTTTATCTAAATAAATACCAACATTTACTGAATTACTTTTAACTATAATAATTATCAAATAGTCTTTAATATATAAATTCATGTTATCTATAAAATTTATATTATTTGTTTCCATAAGTACCTTTACTAATTCGTAGATATCGTGTTTTTTATTATAATTCTTTAAATAAATATTTACCATTTTATTTTCACTAACCTTTATTTAAAAATGGATTTACTTTTCTTTCATAACCTATGGTACTACTACCACCGTGACCTGGATATATTGTTACTTCATCATCATATATCATAAGTTTATTTTCTATTGATTTTATTATATCATCATAAGAACCACCATATAAATCTGTTCTACCTATAGAACCCTTAAATAAAGTGTCTCCTGTAAAAATATTATTACCTATTTTTATTGATATACATCCTTTAGTATGACCTGGAGTATGAATTATTTCAGCCTTAAGTTCTCCAAAATCTATTATTTGTCCATCTTCTAGCACTCCGTCTGGCTCTATCTCTGTAGTCACCATTGGCATTTGGGAAGATAAATTTAATTCTTTATTCATTAACATTTCTCTGTCTTCTTTATGGATTAATATTTTTGCATTAGTCTTTTCTTTTAAATCCTCTATACCACCAATATGATCTCCATGGCCATGAGTTAATACTATATATTTAATTTTTATATTATGTTGTTCTATAAAATCAATTATTTCGTTTGTATTATCTGCTGGGTCAATAACAATACCTTCACTATTATCATCTGATGAAATTATATAACAGTTTCCACCATAAACCCCATTTGATAAATTTTCTACTATCATGATATTCTTCCTTTCTAAAAGTTCTTTTTACTGTCCAATAATATTGTAACTGGACCATCATTAGTTAATTTCACCTGCATATCTTCTCCAAATTTACCTGAACCAACTTTAATATTATATTCTAAACAAATATCTATAAACTTTTCATATAAATCTTCTGCAATAGAAGGTTTAGCTGCCTTCATAAAATTCGGACGTCTTCCTTTTCTACAATCACCATATAATGTAAATTGAGATACTATAAGTAATTCTCCTTTAATATCTAAAAGTGATAAATTCATTTTTTCATAATCATCTTCAAAGATTCTTAAATTTACAAGTTTTTCAACTAAATATTTTATATCCTTTTCATCATCTTCTTCACTGATTCCTAAAAGTACTAATAATCCTTTTTTAATTTCAGATTCTTTTTTTCCACCTATTTCAACTAAAGCAGAATTTACTCTTTGAACAACAGCACGCATTCTTCTCACCTCTAACTAGTTACTCTATATACATCTAATACTCCACGAATTCTTTTTAATCTTTTCATCAAATTATTTAATTGATTAATATCTTTTATTTCAAGGGTCAAATTAATAATAGCTAATTTTTCTTTGTTTGTTCTAGCATTTAAAGAAGATACAAATAAATTAGCTTCTGATAATAAAATCGTTATTTCTGACAACAACCCTGGTCTATCTGTTCCTTTTACTTGTATTTCAGCTTGATAAGATGTCTTATCTTCCTGAGCCCACTCTACATGTATAAACCTTTGATCTTTTCCTAAATCTAAAATATTAGGACAATCACTTCTATGAACAGATACTCCTCTTCCTCTAGTTATATAACCCTTTATATCATCACCTGGAACAGGGTTACAGCATTTTGCAAACCTTACTTTTACATTATCTATACCACTTATATTTATCCCTTGATTTTGTTTTCTTTTTCTTTTAGATTTAACCTGATTATGAACTTTTACAGGTTCCTCATCTTGTTTATAATGTTCTTTATGATATTCCTTTAATTTAGTTGTAATTTGTGCAAGTGTTATACTTCCAAATCCTAATGCTGCATATAAATCATCAATTTTATTAAAACTTAATTTTTCAGCTACTTTTTCTAACCATTCATCTTTTAATATTTCTGTAAGTTTATAACCTTCTCTTTTTACTTCCTTTTCAAGCTTATCTCTACCTTTTATTATATTGTCAGATTTTTCTTCTTTCTTAAACCATTGTTTTATTTTGCTCTTAGCTTGGGAACTTTTAACAATTTTTAACCAGTCTCTACTTGGCCCATTACTATTTGGGGAAGTAAGTACTGTAATAATATTTCCATTTTTAAGTTTATAATCAAGGGGAACTATTCTTCCATCAACTTTTGCTCCTACACATTTATTACCAACTGCAGTATGAACTCTATATGCAAAATCTATAGGTGTACTTCCTGCAGGTAAATTTATAACATCACCTTTAGGGGTGAATACAAATACTTCATTTGTAAAAAGATCTATTTTTAAAGATTCCATAAACTCTTTTGGATCTTTAGTTTCTTTTTGCCACTCCATCATTTGTCTTAACCAAGAAAGCTTTTTATCGAAATTATTTTCATCTTTGTTTCCTTCTTTATACTTCCAATGTGCTGCTATACCATATTCAGCTGTTCTATGCATATCCCATGTTCTTATTTGAATTTCAAATATTTCTCCACTTGGACCTATAAGTGTAGTATGAAGTGATTGATACATGTTTGGTTTTGGCATAGCTATATAATCTTTAAATCTCCCTGGTATAGGTTTCCACATTGTATGAACAATACCAAGTACACCATAACAATCTTTGATAGAATTAACAATCACTCTTATTGCTGTTAAATCAAATATTTGCTCAAAGGTTTTATTTTGATAAACCATCTTTCTATAAATACTATAAAAATGTTTTGGTCTACCACTTATTTCAGATTCTATATCTACTTCCTCTAATTTATTATCTAATTTATTTATAACTTTATTAATATATTCTTCTCTTTCTTTACGCTTCTTGGAAACCTTATCAACTAAGTCATAATATCCTTCAGGATCTATATATCTAAGTGAAAGATCCTCAAGTTCCCATTTAATTCTAAAAATACCTAGTCTATTAGCTATAGGAGCATAAATCTCTAATGTTTCAAGAGCTTTTTCTTTCTTCTTTTCATCAGACATATACTCTAAAGTTCGCATATTATGAAGTCTATCAGTTAGTTTAATAATAATAACTCTAATATCCTTTGCCATTGCTACAACCATTTTTCTTAGGTTTTCTGCTTTTCTCTCTTCTTTGGTTTTATATTGAATTTTTTTTAATTTAGTTACTCCATCTACTAAATTTGCTACTTCTTCTCCAAATTCTTCTTCAACCAAATCATAGCTATTTTCAGTATCTTCAATGACATCATGTAATAGACCAGCTATTATAGTGCTAACGTCCATATTTATATCTGCTAATATCATTGCAACATTAACAGGGTGAATTATAAAATCTTCACCTGAATTTCTCAGCTGACCCTCATGAGCTGATTTAGCAAAATTATAAGCCTTCCTTACTTTTTCTATATCTGCTTGAGGGTTATATTGTTTTATTTTTTCAATTAATCTTTCTATTGACAATTAACCCACCCACTTTATATTGTTTTTATAATATTAATAGTATAACACAGCAAATCATATCTAAAAAGTGATTGTTATATGTATTAAAGAAAAAATGCACATATGTGCATTAATACTCAATTATTGACTTCACATTATATCCTTCTAAATGTTTCCTGCCATTTAAGAATGTTAATTCCATTAAAAAGTATATTCCTACAACTTCTCCACCTAACTTTTCTACCATTTTAATGGTTGATAGTACTGTACCACCTGTAGCTAAAAGGTCATCAACTATTATTACCTTATCACCTTTATTTATAGCATCTTTATGTATTTCTAATTTATCAGTCCCATATTCTAAATCATATTCATAACTTATTGTTTCAGCAGGTAATTTACCAGGTTTTCTAACAGGTACAAAAGCTTTATTTGTTGCATATGCAAGTGGTGCTCCTACTAAAAATCCTCTTGCTTCTGGACCTAGTATAGTATCAAATTCTACTTCAGAAGACATTTTTTTTAATTCATCTATAGAATATTTAAATGCATCTTTATCTTTTAATACTGTTGTTATATCTTTAAAACCAATTCCTTCCTTAGGAAATCCTTCAATATTTCTAATTTTATCTTTTAAATTCACTTTGTGCTCCTCCTTTAAATTTATAGAACATATTCATTTAAATTTTTTAATAATGTTGAACTATTAATATCAATTTTATTATTTGTTTTATTTAATTTGATATAATAATTTTCACTATCTATTTTTTTATATTGTAATAAACCAGTTTGATTAAATATTATTAATGCTAATTCAATTTTTATTTTGCTCAAATTATACTTTGATAATGAAGCAATATATTTATAAATTTGAAATTTAAATATTTCATCTTTAGAAATAAATGTTTTATAAATGAATCTTAATTCTTCTATATTTGGTGTCCATTTCTTTATTTTACTTTTATTTTTTTCTAAGTCTTTTATACTACACAATATTTCTATATCAGGATGAATATCTTTTATCTTATCATAAATACTTTTATCTATAGGTAAATCATATAAAATAGCAGGTTTTTCATCATATATTATATCATTATCAGTTGGATTAATAACCAAATCTATTTTTTTAAATATATCTCTTCCTGACTTATCTATTTTTGTCATTATAAAATTTAGATGTTCTATATCATTTACATATACCTTAAGTTTTTCACTTTTAATTATTTTCTTATATAAATAATTAAATTTATCAATATCATTTTTACTTATAATTCCTGAAGGATATTTTTCTAATCCCTTAGATATGTTTAAATGCATTTTTTTAAAGTATGTTTTTTTTATTTGTTCTATATTCTTAGATTTAAAAATAATATCTCTAATCATAATCTGAACTTTTTTCTTATTCATATATTCATTGATATCTAATGTTCCAATTATATTTAAAATATCTGTGTTTTCAATATCACTTATTAAATAACCAAAGTTAAAACCAATAGAATCTATATCTATGTCTTTATATAATAGAGATAGTTTTAGATGAGTTTTGTCTTTTCCTACAGCTCTAATATCTCTAGCTATGGCATCTTCAAATAAAAATACAGGACTAGAATTTCCCATGCCAAATGGAGCTAGAGTTTCTAACTCTTTTACTGTATTAATACTAATATCTTCAGCTTCAATAATAGCATCTACAGTAATTTCTTTTACAAAATCTTCATCATCTAACATATTTCCTACAATTTCATTTATATTATTTCTAAAGGTATTAATATTTTCAGATTGTATTGATAATCCTGCAGCCTGACTATGTCCTCCAAAACCTAAAAATAAATCATCACATTGTTTAAGTGCATTATATATATTTAGTGGTTCAATACTTCTTGCAGAAGCTTTTCCTATACCTTCATCATCTATTGATATAAGTACAGAAGGTCTATGATATTTTTCAGTTATTCTAGAACTGACTATTCCAATAACTCCAGCATGCCACCCTTTAGATGAAAGCACTATTACATTGTCATTTTCCATATTATTGTCTACAATTATTTTTTCAGCTTGCTCTAAAATATCTCTTTCTACTAATTGTCTTTTTTTATTTTCCTCATCTAATCTTTTCGCTATATCTAAAGCTAAGTCGGGATCATTTGTAGTAAAAAGTTCTACTCCTATATTTGCAGAATCCATTCTTCCTGCTGCATTAATTCTAGGACCAATTATAAATCCAATATGTCCACTTGTAATATCTTTATCCCTTAATCCTGTTACTTCAATCAATGATTGAATACCTATATTGGAGCTTTCTTTAATAAGTTCTAATCCTTTTTTTACTATAAGTCTATTTTCATCCATTAAATCTACAATATCTGCCACAGTACCTATAGCTACAATAGGAAGCAATGATATATCAACTTCAATTCTAAATTCCATACTTATCGCCTGAACTAACTTAAATGCAACCCCTACTCCTGCTAATTTTTTAAAAGGATAATTACTATCACGTCTATTTGGATTAATTACTGCTATAGCTTCTGGTAAATTTTCACTAGGTGTATGATGATCAGTTATAATCATATCAATACCTATACTATCTGCAAAATTTGCTTCTTCTATAGAAGTTATACCGCAGTCTACAGTTATTATTAAATCGCCTTTTTGTTCCTTTATATATTCTATAGCAGATTTATTCAAACCATATCCTTCTGTATGTCTATTAGGAATATAATATCTTACATCAATTCCAACAGAAGAGAAAAAATTAACAAGCAAAGAAGTGCTTGTTACTCCATCTACATCATAGTCTCCAAATATCCATATACTCTCATCTTTTTCAATAGCGCTTAATATCCTTTCAGTAGCTTTTTTCATATCATTTAATAAAAAAGGATCATAAAAATCATTATATTTTGGATTCAAAAATTTAATAATTTCATCTTTATTTTTAAGACCTCTATTAAATAATATTTTTGAAGTTAAAAAAGATATATCCATTTCTTGGGATGCTTTTTCTATATCCTCTTTATTTTCACTTAAAACTTTTATAAATTTTTTATCATATTGTATCATTATTTCACCTACTATATTTTAAACACATATAATATTATAGCTAATAGGTAACTTTAATTCAACTTTGTTTATTAATTTTCATCATTATTTAAGGACTTTTCTTGTTTTTTTCTATGGAGTCTTGTACAATCTTTCTTCAATTTTTCTATTTCTAATTTTTGTTTATTAATAGTTTTATTCATCTTTCTATGCTTAACTAACCCAAGTAAAGCTACAATAATTGCACCTAGTGCAGCTGATATAAATATAACTAATGCTTGTGATACTTCAACCTTTGTAAACAAAAAATTAATTGCTACTGAAGCTGAATTCTGAACTGCAAATGTTGCTATTAAGACAGCAAATAGCAATGATAATATAAATACCAATTGCATAAAATCACTCCTTTATTTTTTATTATCCCAAGAATGAAATATAATAGAAACAATAAGTATAATACCCATTATTCCTGCAAGTAAAAATCCTACAAGTCCTATAGCGCTCATACCCACTACTTGTGGTCCTGTTTTAGTTTGAGCTATAGTAGATGAACCTATTATTATTGCCGAGATTATAAGACTTAATGAAAGTTTATTAGTAACGGAATTTAATTCTTTTCTAAATTTTGATAATCCTTCATGATTCATATTTATTTTAATTTTATCATTGCTTATTTTATAAAAAATTGTATTTAACATCTTAGGTAATTCCCTAAAATCTTCTAACATATTATAAGCTGAACTATATGTTTTATTAAATAGCCTTTTTGCATTGAATTTATCTTTTTTTATACTTTCTAATAAATCTTTTGATACATCTGTTAAATTAAATTTAGGGTTTAAATTTTTAGCTGTACCTTCTATTGATATAATGGTTTTAATTAAAAGAGTCAATTGACTGGGTACACGTACTTTATGTTTATATGTTATTCTTAAAATATCAGTTAGTGCATCACTAAAATCAATCTTATCAAAAGATAAATTATAATAATAATTTAATACATAGTTTATGTCTCTTTTAAATAGCATTTTATTTGTAGTTTCAGGGATGGAGTCCATTTTATATAAAGTTTCTACTATTTTTTCAGAATTTTTATCTACAGAAGATTTTAACAACAGCATAAGTAATTTAGTGCTTTCATCATCTAAATATCCTACCATTCCAAAATCTACAAAACCTATTTTCTCTCCATTAATAACAAATAAATTTCCAGGATGAGGATCTGCATGAAAAAAACCATGTAAAAAAACTTGTTCCATATAAGTTTTTGCTAAATTATATGCTATTTTTTCATTATCATAATTATTTTCAATTAATGATTCAGTATCATTTATTTTTATTCCTTTTAACTTTGATATTACGAGTATTTTCTTAGTTATAAAATCCCAATAGACTTTCGGCACTACAGCATATTTATTATCTGTTAATGATTGACGAAAATTTTCATAATTTTGTGCTTCCATTGTATAATCTAATTCACGCCTTAATGTAGTTGCAAATTCATCTACAATTTCACTAAAACTAACTACACTTTTTCTTACTATATAGTCATCTACAATTCCACCAATGGTTTTTAAAATTTCTAAATCTTTTTCAATCAAGTTCTTTATGTTTGGTCTCCTAATTTTAACTACAACATCTTCTCCTGAAAAGAGTTTAGCATTATATACTTGACCAATTGAAGCTGCAGCAAGAGGTTTTTCATCAAAATCCATAAAAGCATCAGATATATCTATTCCTATTTCTTCTTTAAATAACCTTTTAGCATCACCTAATGGATATTCACTTACTTCATCTTGTAATTTAGATAATTCTTCTATGATATCTGTTGGCAATAAATCATATCTAGTACTCATAACCTGCCCAAGCTTTATATAAGTAGGTCCTAATTCTTCTATAGCCATTCTGAGTCTTTTACCTCTTGAATATTTACTACTCAATTTACTAGATTTTCTAAAAAAAATCTTCCTAAAAAATATTCGGTTTGGCAACCTTTCTGCTATCATACTAAAACCATATTTTGTTAAAATGTTATAAATTTCTCTATATCTATGTATTTTACTAACTCTATTTTTTATCATATATCTCTTCCTCTTTAATATTTGATTATTATTACTTTACCCAAATTTTAACTATATTAATAACAAACAATTAAAACAAGTAAAAATAAAGTCTCAGATCTTCTGAGACTTTATTAATAAAGCTATTTTGAATTAGTTTTAAACAGATACCACACAGGACTTGCAATAAATATAGAAGAGTATGTTCCAATTAATATACCAAGTATTAATGGAAGTGCAAATTCTTTTATTGCATCTACCCCAAATATATAAAGACAAGCAATTGCTATAAATGTAGTAAATGAAGTATTAATTGATCTAACTATAGTCTGTGAAATACTAGTATCTACTAATTTAGCATAATCTGTTTTCTTAAATAATTTTAAATTTTCTCTTATTCTATCAAATACAACAATTGTATCATTTATAGAATAACCTACAATAGTAAGTAATGCTGCTACAAATGAAACATTTACAGGTAGTTTAAATATGGCAAATATAGCAAGGGTTATAAGTATATCATGAATCAATGCTATAATTGCAGATAATCCGAATTTAAATTCAAATCTAAATGTTATATATATAAGCATTCCTACCATTGCTATTCCTATTGCAATAAGTGCATCATTTCTGATTTCTTTACCTATTGCAGGTCCAATTTTTTGCGATTGGAGAGGTTTATCTGATTCTAATTTGTATTTTTCTTTGAATTTATTAAATATTTCATTTCTCTTTTCATTTGAATAATCTTCTGTTGTCTTTATTATTATTTCATGATTTTCATCACCAGCATGAACTATATCAGCATTTTCATCATATTCATCTGTTATTTCTCTTATTTCACTTACTGGAATTTCTTTACCTAAATCTATTTGAATAAGAGTTCCTCCAGTAAAATCAATTCCAAAATTAAGACCATTTATAAATAACATTGCTATTCCAATTACTATTACAATAGCTGAAATTATAAAAAAGATATTTTTTTTCTGTATGATTTGTAAATTCAACTTTCTCCCCCCTATGCTCCAAACATTTTTGTATTTTTAGTTATTTTCATTTCAATAAATAGTTTTAATAATAATCTGGTAATTACTAATGCAGTAATAATAGATGTAATTATACCTATTATAAGAGTAACTGCAAATCCTTTTATAGGTCCTGTACCAAAATTAAATAAAACTATACCAGCAATAAGGGTAGTTATATTAGCATCTATAACAGTAGATAGTGCACTTTTAAATCCTGAATCAACAGATGATCTTATAGATTTTCCCAGTCTAATTTCTTCTTTTATTCTTTCAAATATAACAACATTAGCATCAACTGCCATACCTATTGATAGTATAAGTCCTGCAATACCTGGCAGTGTTAAAGTTGCATTTAAGCTTACCAAAGTAAACATTACTATAAGTATATATATAGTAAGGGTAATATTAGCTACAAGTCCTGGTATTCTATAGAATATTAACATAAATAAAAATATTAAAATTATTCCTATAGTAGCTGCATATACTGACTTATCCAATGATTCAAGACCAAGTGTAGGTCCTATTTCAGATGCTTGTACTTCTTCCATCTCTACAGGAAGTGCACCTGCTTGTATAAGAGTTGCAAGTTCTCTTGCCTCTTCTATTGTAAAAGCACCTTCAATTGTAGCAGAACCATCTGTTATAACAGTACCTACAGCCGGTGCTGATATAGTTTCTCCATCAAGTACTATATTTATAATCCTTTCAGGACCTTCTGGTTTTTCCATAGCTTCTTCTGTTGCCTCTTTAAATAATTCAGCACCTTCAGAATCAAACTCTAGTGATACTACAGGTACACTTTTCCCAGTAGTAGAGTCTTCTATATATATAGGCTCAGATTCTTTAACATTCTTACCTGTAACTACTACTTCACCTTCAGAATTTATAAATTGAAGTTCTGCAGTTTTTCCTATCATATCAAATGCTTCCTGTGTATCTTTAAGTCCTGGAAGTTCAATTCTTATTCTATCTTCACCTTCTATAGTAATACTAGGTTCAGTAACTCCAAGTCCATTTACACGTTGATCTATTATAGCTTTAGCTTCCTGCATCTTTTCTTTTAATTCATCACCTGTTGCATCAGTTTTTGCTTCTAGTACTACATATATTCCTCCTTCTAAATCAAGACCTAAATTAATAGATTCATTAATTGGAGAAATCTCATATTTCCCTATACTAACACCTTCAATAGCAACATAAACTCCTGCTCCAGCCAAGGCAAGTATTAAAAGGAAAATAATAATACTTTTAACCTTCATAATATTTCCTCCTCAAAGTTATATAATAATTGTAACTATTATATATTATTTATGTTTTTTCGATAAACTCACATAATTATCTGCTGATTTTTGTAAATCATTTATTTCTTCATCAGTTAATTTTCTTATTACTCGTGCAGGAGAACCTAATGCAAGATGTCCTGAAGGGATTGTTTTACCTGGGGTAACTACACTTCCCGCCCCTATTAAAACATTTTCTTCTATTATGGCACCATTTAAAATTATCGCCCCCATACCTACAAGAACATTATCACTTAATGTACACGCATGAACAATAGCTTTATGACCAATTGTAACATTATTTCCAATAATAGTTGGTATAGATTTTTCAACATGAATAATAGTTCCATCTTGAATATTAGTTTTTTCTCCAACAACTATCTTATTCACATCACCTCTTAAAACAGTATTGTACCAAACATTTGAATCTTTACCTATAATTACATTTCCTATTATGTCCGAACTTTCAGCAACAAAACATGTTTCATCTATCTTTGGTGTAAATTCTTCAAAACTTTTTATCAATTTTCAAACCTCCGTTAATCTTCTAAATTTGCTAATATTGAAATAGAACTTTCTATTCTTTTTTTCTCCATTTCACATCCTATAGTATAAGGCTTGTTTATATTTTTATTGAAATTATATGCATTTGCATGACATCCACCACTACAATAAAATTTTGCCCAACATTCAGAGCAATCCTCTTTATTATATACATTTGCATTATTAAATCTATCTACAATTTCCATATTTTTAATGCCACTATCAAGAGTACCTAATTTAAACTTTTCATCACCTACAAATTGATGGCAAGGGTATAAGTCTCCTTCAGGAGTTACAGCTAAATATTCTACTCCAGCTCCACATCCTGAGGCTCTTTTTATAGCACAAGGGCCTTGATTTAAATCAATCATAAAATGAAAAAAATTGAAATCTTTATCTTTTTTCTTTATTTTTATATATTCTTTTGATAATTTATCATATTCATCTAATATCTCGCCAAGATGTTTTTCTAATATTGCATATTCCATATGAGGCTCTGTAACAACTGGTTCAACTGATACAGATTTAAATCCTAAATTATATAATTCTAATACATCTTTTGAAAAATCTAAATTTTTAGAAGTAAAAGTTCCTCTTAAATAATAATCTTTACCTTTTCTAGATTTAGCCATTTCTAAAAACTTAGGTACAATTATATCAAAACTACCTTCACCATTTATTGTCTTTCTCATTTCATCATTTACTTTTTTTCTTCCATCTAAACTTAAAACTACATTTGACATATGTTCATTAATAAAATCCATTTTTTCTTTATCAAGTAATAATCCATTAGTAGTTATTGTAAACCTAAAATTCTTATTATATTTTTTCTCTATTTCTCTTCCATAATGTACAAGTTCCTTAACTACATCAAAATTCATAAGAGGCTCCCCACCAAAAAAATCTACTTCAAGATTTCTTCTATTAGCAGAGTTTTCAGCTAAAAATTCTAATGCTTTTTTTCCTGTCTCTAAACTCATAAATGATTTGTCGCCATTAAAATCTCCTTGAGATGCAAAACAATATTCACATTTCAAGTTACAATCATGAGCTATATGAAGACAAAGTGCTTTTACAATCTTTTGATTATTAGATTTAACATCCTTAAAGTATATATCTTCAGAATAAATTATGCCATTTTCTTCTAATTCTTTTATTTCTCTATAACCCTCTTCTATGGTTTTAGAATCATATTTCCATTCCAATTCTTTGTTTATATCTGTTAAATCTTTTTCTTTATATAAATCAACTAAATCCCAAATCAATTCATCTACAAGATGTACTGAACCACTATTAATATCAAGTACGATGAATTTATTATTTTGTTTGAATTTATGTATCCTTTTCATTGTTTCCTCCTAAGTTATTCTTCACAACGATAAAAAAGTAGTGGTCTACACTACTTTTACCTGTTGGTGTTTTCACAAGTTTGATTACCTACTGTGCAAGATGTCTTGCAAGCAGATTGACAAGATGTTTGACATTCTCCACATCCACCATATTCTATTGTGCTCTTTAAATTTTTACTACTTAAAGTTTTAATATGTTTCACGATTATTTACCCCCTAATACATAATTTACGTTTAAATTATATCACAAAGTAGGCTGGGTATAAAGCTTTATTTTAAGTTTACTCCTATCATTCCTGCTATTATTCCAACTAAAATTCCAATACCTAATTTTGTTAGACTATAGATATCTACCCCAGTATTCTTAAATACTATAAAACCAAATAATATAAGTAATAACATATAACTTAATCCTAATACTCCACCGTTTATAAACCCTCTTTTTGATGAATTTATAGCCATTTTTATAGCTCCTAAACTTATGGATATGATTAGTATTACTGTATTAATTAGTGGAATCCATTTTTCACCTAAACTTGTATAAGTTAAAATCAAAGTAAATATTACAAATAAAATTAAAGTAACAATAAAACTTAACAACAAAGACTTCCCTAATAAAAGCACATAATTCATATTTTTTTTACTTGTATTCAACACCTACACCTCCACTCTTAACTAATAGATATGCAGGTATATTTTTATTTATTACAATAATTAAAGACTAGCTTAAGCTAGTCTTTAATTATTGTCACTCTGATTTACTTTGTTACCTATTGCCCATTTTTTAACATCAAATTTTGTTTTGTCAGCACCAACTTCAATTGTAATGTCATCTTCTTTTATCTTTGTAACCTTACCAACTATACCACCTATAGTTGTAATATGATCACCTACTACAAGATTACTTCTCATTTCACGTATCTTCTTATCCTTTTTTTGCTGTGGTCTAATAAGAAGAAAATAAAATATAACAAGTAATGCTATTGGAAATGCAAATGCTCTTAATATATCCATTATTATATACACTCCTTTCAATTCATAATATATTCATTATATATTTTTTATATGTTTTTTTCAATAGACTTGAACCTTTTTTTATATATTTTATTTTAAATATCCGTATTTCTTATAAAATTCTTCTCTATACTCTAATAATCTATCTTGTTTTATAGCTTCTCTTATATTTTCCATAAGTTTTATTAAGAAATATAAATTATGAGTAGTTGTAAGTCTAGCCCCTAGTATTTCATCTGCTTTAAATAAATGTCTTATATAGGCTCTTGTATAATTTTTACATGCATAACAATCACATTCACTATCTAATGGAGAAAAATCTTCTTTATATTTTGCATTTTTCACAACTAATCTTCCGCTACTCGTAAACACAGTACCATTTCTTGCAATTCTTGTAGGAAGTACACAATCAGCCATATCAATACCACGAATTACTGCTTCAAATAAATAATCTGGACTACCTACTCCCATAAGATATCTAGGTTTATCTTTTGGCAGAAGTGGAACAGTATAATCTAATACTTCATACATTAACTCAGCAGGTTCACCTACACTAAGCCCTCCTACTGCATATCCCGGAAAATCTAAATCTATTATCTCTTTTGCACTTTGTTCCCTTAGATCTCTATACATCCCCCCTTGTACTATTCCAAATATCCCTTGAGTATCAGGCTTTTTATGATAATCCTTACACCTTTTAGCCCATCTTGTAGTTCTTTCTAATGATTTTTTCACATAATCTCTATCTGCAGGATATGGTGGACATTCATCAAATGCCATTGCAATATCTGAACCCAAAGAATTCTGAATTTCAATAGACTTTTCTGGACTTATGAAATGCTTAGAACCATCTATATGGGATCTGAAATGAACTCCTTTTTCTTCTATCTCTCTTAAATCACCTAAACTAAACACTTGAAATCCTCCACTATCAGTAAGTATTGGTCTATCCCAATTCATAAATTTATGAAGTCCCCCAGCTTTTTCTATAAGCTTATGCCCTGGTCTTAAATATAAATGATAAGTATTACTTAATATTATTTGAGCATTCATATCCTTTAATTCTTCAGGAGTCATAGCTTTAACTGTAGCTTTAGTTCCTACAGGCATAAATATAGGGGTTTCTATTTCACCATGAGGTGTAGTAATTTTTCCAAGTCTTGCATTTGTATTTTTTTCTTTTTTTATAAATTCATACTTTATTGTCAATATATTCACTCCTAAACTAAATTATAATCATAGCATCTCCAAAACTAAAAAATCTATATTTTTCTTTTATAGCTTCTTCATATGCATTTAGTATATTTTCTTTACCTGCTAAAGCACTTACTAACATTACTAATGTTGATTCTGGCAAATGAAAGTTAGTAATTAGTCCATCAATAGCTTTAAACTTATATCCTGGATATATGAAAATATCAGTCCAACCTTTTGACTCTTTTATTTTTCCATCATCATCACTTACTGATTCAAGTGTTCTAGTAGATGTTGTACCTACAGATATAACCTTTTTTCCACTTTGTTTAACACTATTAATTAATTCTGCAGTTTCTTTGGATACCTCATAAAATTCAGAATGCATATTATGTCCTTCTACATCATCAACTTTTACAGGTCTAAAAGTACCAAGTCCTACGTGAAGTGTTATATAAGCAATTTTAACACCTTTATTTTTAATTTTTTCTAATAAGTCTTCTGTAAAATGTAACCCTGCTGTAGGCGCTGCAGCAGATCCTTCTACTTTTGAATATACAGTTTGATATCTTTCTCTATCATTTAATTTTTCAGTTATATATGGAGGTAGTGGCATTTCTCCCAATTTATCTAATATTTCATTAAATATACCTTTATAAATAAACTTTACCATTCTAGTTCCACCTTTTTTTATATCTATTATTTCAGCCTTTAAAATACCTTCGCCAAATTCAATAATATCTCCAATCTTCGCTTTTTTCCCAGGTTTAACTAAGGTTTCCCAATTATCTCCTTCTATGTTGTTTAATAATAAAAACTCAACCTTACCACCTGTATTTTCTCTTTTACCAAGAAGTCTTGCAGGTATTACTCTAGTATTATTCAATACTAATAAATCACCTTCATTTAAATAATCTATTACATCATAAAAATTTTTATGTTTTATATCATCATTATTTTTATCTAAAACTAATAGTCTAGATTTCTCTCTATCTTTAAGTGGTGTTTGTGCTATTAATTCTTCAGGTAAATCAAAATAAAAATCACTAGTTTTCATCAAATCATTCCTTTACTTAATTACTTAAATATATAATAAATCAAAATAATTTTCTAATAATATTTATAATTACAGTCAAAATAATACTTAATAATAACCCTAATTAATACAATAATTAATCCTATTATAATAATATTTTTTCCTATATCCATTTTACTAATCACCTTTAATATTAAAATGTTCTAAACATCTTTTAGTTATTACCCTTCCTCTTGGAGTTCTATTTATAAATCCAATTTGTAATAAATAAGGTTCATACACATCTTCAATAGTATTTCTCTCTTCACCAATAGTAGCAGCTAAAGTATCTAAGCCTACTGGACCATGAGAAAATTTATGAATTATAGAAAGTAATAAGCGCTTATCTATATTGTCTAGACCTAATTCATCTATTTCTAATAAATCTAGAGCTTTATCAGCTACTTCTTTTGTTATTACACCATTTTCTACTACTTCAGCATAATCTCTAACTCTTTTCAATATCCTATTTGCTATTCTTGGTGTTCCTCTAGATCTTTTTGCTATCTCTAATGCTCCTACAGAATCTATTTCTATACCAAGTATACCAGCAGACCTTATAATTATACTTTTCAAATCTTCTATACTATAATAATCTAATTTACACATAACACCAAATCTATCTCTTAAAGGAGAGGTTAAAAGCCCTGCACGAGTAGTTGCTCCTATAAGTGTAAACTTAGATAAATCAAGTCTTATAGATCTTGCACTAGGACCTTTTCCTATTATTATATCTAGTGCAAAATCTTCCATAGCAGGATAAAGTATTTCTTCTACACTCCTATTTAATCTATGAATTTCATCAATAAAGAGTACATCTCCTTCACCTAAATTGGTAAGTATAGCAGCTAAATCTCCAGCTTTTTCTATGGCAGGACCAGATGTTATTCTTATATTTACACTCATTTCATTTGAAATAATACTAGCCAGTGTAGTTTTACCAAGACCTGGTGGACCATATAAAAGCACATGATCAAGTGATTCATTTCTAATTTTTGCTGCTTCAATAAATATTTTCAATTTTTCTTTTACTTTATCTTGTCCAATATAATTTTCTAATAATTTAGGTCTTAATGTAGATTCTATATCAAAATCTTCAGTTTTAGCACTACTTGTGACAATTCTATTTTCCTTTTCATCCATAATTATCCCCTCTTATCTTTTTGATAATTCACTTAAAGATAACTTTATTATATCTTCAGTACTTAAATTTTTAGTATCTATACGTGATATTACATTAGATGCTTCATATTTAGTATACCCAAGAGCAACTAAAGCATCTATTGATTCATCATAATTAGAGTTAACATTTAAATTAGACATTTCAACATTTTCTATGTTATAATCTTTTATTTTATCTTTAAGCTCTAATATCATTCTATTAGCTGTTTTTTTACCTACTCCTGGTGCTTCTGATAATTTGTTTGCATCCTCATTTATAATAGCATATTTTATTTGATCTACAGATAATGCAGATAAAATTCCAAGACCTACTTTTGGTCCTATTTTTGAAACAGATATTAATTTTAAAAATAATTCAAGTTCTGTTTTCATACCAAAGCCATATAAGCTCATATCGTCTTCTCTGACATTTAAATAAGTATAAATTTTAACTTCTTCTCCTATTTTAATATCTTTTATTGTATTTACAGAAGTATGTATCTTATATCCAATTCCACTATTATCTATAACTATAAAATCTTCAGATATTTCTTCAATTATACCTTTTATATATCTATACATTTTATTCACTCCATTATTTCATTTCAAATAATTTATCAAATTGTCCAGAATGAGCATGACTAATAGCAACAGCTAAAGCATCCGCCGCATCATCTGGCTTTGGAATTTCTTTTAAATTGAGTAACATCTTTACCATTTCTTGAACTTGCTTTTTCTTAGCTCTACCATAACCGACAACACCTTGTTTTACTTGCAATGGAGTATATTCAAATAAATCTATATTTTGATTCATAACAGCAAGTATTTCAACCCCTCTTGCTTGTCCAACTTGTATTGCTGTTTTTACATTCTTATTAAAAAATAATTCCTCAATTGCTACAGCATCAGGCTTATATTCTATTAATATATTTGTAAGCTCATCATATACTTTTTTTAATCTCTGCTGTGGGCTCATACTAGCAGGGGTTGTTATTACACCATAATCAACAACTTTAAAATTATTTCCTTTATAGTCAATAACACCATATCCTACTATGGCTATGCCAGGATCTATACCAAATATTCTCATTTGTTCAACTCCTAATAAATATTTATAATATATAATTCTATCACATTTAAAGCAATAATAGAAAACTTCATAAGTTTTAACTTATGAAGTTTTCTATTATCTCACCAATATCGTCTATACTGTCAACGATAATACCTTTTTTTAATTTGTTTTTATCAAAATCACTTAGAAACTCTATAGATTGATCTAACTTTTTAAATAATACTCTTTCTCCCTTGTCATTTATCTTATATATGGAAACATATCCTTCATATTCGCCTACAACATAATGATTTGGGCATAAAAAATTTTTATCTATTCGCACTATTACTCTCTCAGAGTCAAATCTTATGATTTTAGTAGAAAACTCTATTTTAAAATTATTTCTAAATTCATCTCTACCCATATCTATATATTTTTTCTTATCTAACTCAAAGCTTCTTACTACATGCTCACATTCAGTATAATAATTTTCATATTCTATAATTGTATTTTTATTTATTTTCTCTTGAGGTTTAACATTAATTTCTTGTGATAATTCTTTGTTTATGCTTTGATTTTTAGCTATATTCTCATCTTTATTTTTATTTTCTAATCTATTATCTAGAAAACTAAATATTAATAAAACCACAGCTAAAGTAAGTCCTAAAAACAAATAGAACATTTTATAAGAATTTTTCATAATATCTTCATCCTTTCTTGGAAGATATTATTTCCAAAAAAACATTTTATATACAATTTTCAACCCCTATTGAACTTATAAACTCTATAGTTCTTAATAGGGGTATCTCTTTAATACTCTATCGTTAAGTGCATACCAACATGATCCTTTAAATATATTCATGAGGTTTTTAATTAATTCTCTAACTAAAACATCATATATTTTTTCTAATTCATCTTGCGTAAGACAAATGCTCTCTTCTTTTATATTAAGCTTATCTGGATTAAACACAAGTTTTAATTGTTTGTCTACATAATTATCAATATATTTCAATTTTGAATGGATTACTTTTTCTGCAAATATTTTTATAAGATGCTTATATTCATTTCTTACACTTTCGTTTATATCTATCTCTTCTTTTATTTCATTTCTAACTTTATTTATTTCAGTGTTTGCATAATTAAAATGAAATAAATATCTTTTGTCATAAAGTATATCTAAATCAAAATACTTCAATGCAAGTTCTTCTAATACATTAATCCATTTATTATTATAAAATCCATATTTATATCCTTCAATATAAAAGCAAAGTTCAATTCTATCAATATCTTCTCTAATAACATTAGTAATTGATCTTGCAATAGCACGTGGATTTTCTCTATCTCTTAATAATTTTTTTATTTTATTTTCAATATTTTTAGTGCAAATATATTGAGGATAAATATTACTAATATTTTTTTCTAAATCATATAATGACAATAAAATATGTATTGAGTTTATATCATTATTAAATAAAAATTTATTTTTCAATCCTTCATATAGTTCCCAAGGTTCCACTGCAGAAGTTTGCAAATCCATCCCTCCTTCTTTAGAAATTATTGCCAGTATAAAATAATCTAAACCTGTTTATTGATTTATTTTTTATTTTTTCATAATATGATAATATATAGTTAAATTTATTAAAATTCAAGGAGTGTTTGTCATTAAATTTTTAGATTCTAAATTTAAAGATAATATTAAAAGATATATATTACAATGCGTATTAGCAACTATATCAATAATGTTCATATTGTTATTTCTAAACTACTTTGTTTATACTACAGTAATAGCAAGTTTAGGTGCTACTACTTTTATTGTCTTTACTATGCCAAAAACCCATTCTGCAAAAGGTAAAAATATTCTTGGTGGATATACTCTTGGTATAATTTTTGGTATAATATTTCATTTGTTATCAATGTTTTTAATAGATATAATCGAAACAATAAATTTAAATACCCTTTATATGATTACAGGAGCCTTATCAGTAGGTGCTACAATGTTTGTAATGACCATAACTAATACAGAGCACCCTCCAGCAGTGGGTATGGCTCTATCATTAATTCTGACTCCATGGGATTTTAAAACTTTATTTTTCGTATATCTCTGTATAATCCTTATGATTATCGTTAAAAAATTACTTGAAAATTATTTAATAGACCTTCAATAAAATTTTTTCGACAAAAAAAGACTCGAATATTTATTATACTATTATATCATATTTTTTTCAACATTTAAGAGTAAAATAATATATATAAATAAAACACTTTCTAGAAAGTGTTTTATTTATATATATTATTTTCTTTTTAATTCTACTCTTTTTTTCCAAGCATGTAACCCCAAAGAAACTCCTATTACTCCATAAGCTACAAATGCTCTGAAAAACTCTCCAATTTGCGCATCACCAAATAAATTCTTTCCTGCTAGAGGAGATACTATAAATAGTGTATGGAATAATGTTGTACCAAGTATTGCCTGACCTATAGTTGCTTTAGAAACTGAAGCTCCACCTATAAGTAATGCTGCTATTGAAAACATTCCTATTTGTTCATGGCTACCATAGGTATTTAAAGTTCCTAGATTTTGAAGGAATATAATTTGTCCCCAAGCTGCTAGAACTATAGATATTACAATAGCTAAAACTCTTATTTTATCTACATTTATACCAGAAACTTTAGCAATCTGTTTGTCTTGACCTACTGTTCTAAATTCTTGACCTATTTTCGTTTTGACAATCAATACATTAAAAAGACACAAAACAAATATTACAAATATGGTTATAACAGGTACCTTAGTCATATTTAATAGTGAATTACTAGTTTTTATATATAAAGATAATATTATAAGTAACACCATCATTATCATAGTAAATATATATTTAAATTTATTATAATTTACTTTGTATTTACTTCTTTTATTTCTTATATAAATAAAAGAATAAATTATAATGGTTATTATAGAACAAATTAATACTATATTAAATAAGGGTAGCTTTAAAATATTATCTAAAGCGTATTTTATACCTGTAGGTTTAACTCCCTTTGATAAATCAATAGTATTTCTTATACCTACTCCTCCACTTAACATTAAAACTGGATTTTTCATAGGTATTAATGTACCTACTAAAAATAAGAATATTAATTGATAGACACCATTAGCAAAAAACCCTGTAATCATACTAGCAATCATTTCTTGTCCCTTTGTTTTATTTAATAATTTCCCAGTTAGAAATCCGAATAATAAAGCAATAGGAAATGATATAGCTATAGCTAATATGAATCCTTTAAATCCAGTAATACCTAGATGTGTCACAGATATTATAGCTATTTGTCCTGCCATTGCTCCTACAACGATACTAAAGTTTAATCCCATACCTGCAAGCACTGGAATTATTAAAGATAATACTAAAAATGAGTTTCTTGTAATTCTTGTTATCAATTCATTTACTATAAATGATATGGGTAAATTAGATAGTTGAACTCCTATAAGACATAAAATAACAAATATAATTGTAACTATATTATTAAATATCATTTTCTTTCCTGTGTTTTCTAAGGTGTTTTGATTTGACATATTAACTATCACCTCCTACTTTAGTTAAAGCATACAAGATGATACCATTTTGAATAATCATCCTAGCTACCTCAGATAAATTTCCTTCACTTACTATTTTATTAGCTACTGGTAATGATATTGTAAGTAATCCTTGAAATAATAAAACTCCTAGAATAACATGACTTATTTTTGCCTTTCCAGCTGAAGCTCCCCCTATTAAAATTGCAGCTACTGCAGAAAATGCCATCATTAATGGAGCTTGATATAACTGAAAAAAACCATAACTTTGAGCATAAACTAATATACCTATAGCACCAAGAATAGTAGATAATATTGTACCAGTTATTCTTGCATTATTTACATTAATGCCAGACGCTACTGCAAATTTAGGATTTTCTCCAGCTGCTTTCATAGCTATACCTGCTTTACTTCGTAAAAATACCCAAACTAAAAAACATAATGCTAAAAAGAATGCTAAAAGCCCAGTCGGTATAGTTATATTTCCAATAGAAACAGACATAAATTTATTTAAAATTTGTGCATATCTTCCATCTAAAGAAATAGTAACCCTAAGCCCTTTTCCTATAGGCCAAATCATTTCAGGACTTTTAAATGGCATTAATATCCATAAAATACTCATTAATGATACTACCGAAAATCCAGTATATGTTGCAACCATCATTTCTGATCCTTTTACTGCATTTAATATTTTGGCATAGAAATAACCAACAATTATTGCAATAGGAATAGAAATAGCTATAGCTGCTAAAAACCCCTCTACCCCAGTTAAATTAAGTTCAATACTTATTAATCCCCCCAACAAACCACATATTACACCTAATGGCAATCCAAAATTAGGCCCTATACCAGACAATATTGATGGAACCATAGCAAGTACTAATACTCCATTCATTCCAATTCTTACTAATGTATCTTCTAATAATAAATTGACTGGTAACTTTAAAAAATGCGCTGAAATTATAAGTAAAATAAAAAAAGTAATTATAATCATCCTTGGAAGCCCTAAAGCATTTTTAGTCTTATTAAATACACTTACCATTTAAAAAGCCTCCCTTTTACTTTTTTTGTATTCTCCTGCCATCATTAAGCCAAATTTTGAATCTTCATCATCAGGACTTAATATACCTTCTACCTGACCTTCAGTGATTATTGCAATTCTATTACATACAGATCTAAGTTCAGCTAATTCACTAGATGTCATAACTATTGTCATGCCTAGCTCTTCATTTAATTTATATAATAAATCTAAAACTAATTTTTTAGCACCAATATCTATACCTCTTGTAGGTTCTGATATTAATAAAATGTCAGGTTGTAATGTTAATGCACGAGCTATACATACTTTTTGTTGATTACCACCACTAAGGCGTCTAGTAATTTGTTCTGGTCCTCTACATCTTATATCTAAATCAGTAATCATTGTAAGACAGTGCTCTCTAATATCAGATTTAGAAATTTGACTAAAAGGGCCAAATTTAGAAATATATTTTTTCTGCATTTGAATAGCAGTAAGTGCAATATTCATTTCAATAGAAGTATCTAATAATAATCCAATTCCTCTTCTATCTTCTGAAACAAAACCTAAACCATGTTTTAAAGATTCTACTGTATTATTTAATTTCAATTTTTTATTGTTAATGATTATTTCTCCTTTAGTTTCATAAAGTCCCATTATCCCATTTGATATTCCTATTTTGCCTTGACCAGCAAGTCCCCCAATACCCAATATTTCTCCTCGTTTAACATCAATATTTATACCTTTTGTACTTTCCCCTGGCATATTTACATATAAATTTCTTAATGATAATATTATATCTTGATCTTCACTTTCTGAACTAGTTTCACTTTCTTTTTTGGACAGTCTTTTAATTTTTCTACCTACCATTAGTTCAGCTAATTCTAAAATATGAGTATCTTTCTTTTCTTTACAAACTACTAATTCCCCATCTCTAAGAACTGTTACCTTATCTGAAACCTTCATAACTTCATCTAATCTATGTGTAATAAAAATAATCGCTATACCTAAATTTGCTAATTTTTTCATTGCTTTTAATAAATTTTCTGATTCACTTTCTGTAAGAACTGCTGTTGGTTCATCAAAAACTAATATTTTAATATTTTCTTTGTCTATTTCTCTAGCAATTTCAATAAATTGTTTATGTCCTACAGGTAATCCTTCGATTAATATCCATTCATCTAAGCCTATCTCCAATTTATCTAATGCTATCCTTGTATCTTTGTTCATAGCTTTATTATCTAATGTTTCTAATTTTTCTCCAAATATTTTACTTATAATATTCTTTTTTGTCTTTTCTCTATTTAATTTAATATTTTCAGTGATAGTAAAACCAGGGATCAACATAAATTCTTGATGAACCATTCCTATTCCCTTTTTCATAGCTTCATTTGGTGAATCTATATTTACTATTTCTCCATCAATCATTATCTCTCCAGAAAATCCTCCTGTGGATTGTATAACTGGCATACCAAATAATATGTTCATTAACGTGGACTTTCCTGCACCATTTTCACCTAATATAGCATGTATCTCTCCTGATTTAATTGATAAATTTATATTTTTCAAAACTTTATTTTTAAAATATTCTTTTTCTATATTTTTCATTTCCAATATATAATCACTCAAATTAATACCCCCTTATTTTATCAAAGAGTAATTAAATAAGGTTACCAAAGTACAGGCAACCTTATTTTTATTAACTATTAGAAATCTATAAAATCAGACAATACCATCAAATAGTTATCGTAAGTTTTCCCTGTATTTTCGTCAGTATAAGGTACAATAGTCATACTTGGCTCTACTCCGGCTCTTTCTTCTACATACTCATAAAATACTTCTGTTATTTTATCTGTGTCTAACCTATTTTCAATATCACCTTCTAGATATGCTTTTGCATATTCTGCTCCTGCCTCAACAAACATCATGTTCATAGGTACAGGCCATGTAGAAAATCTTCCTTCTCCTCCACCTTCTTCGATTTTTTTAGATATTTCAGAAGATACATAATTTATATCACCTTTTTTATCCTCAGGAATTTCTATTCCTAATGCTCCTGGATATCCATGGAATGGAGATGGACAACATTGCTGTGGTAAAATTGCCCCTTCATTTAATGCTGATTTAATAAGAGGTTCTTGCATTGCACAATTAGTTGCAAATAAAGCTGTATCTTCTCCATATTCTTCTATTTTTCTCGGAACATCTTCTAATATAAATTGTTGTGCTCCTGATACACCTGCATCACCTGTAGGATCTGGTGCAGTAGCATCTACAAATTCCATATCTAATTTTTCTGCAGTTTGTTTAAATAAATCTCTTCTTTGAGCTAGTAGTGCATATGACATATGTCTAGGGAATGAATAATGAACAAAAGTCTCAGCACCTTGTTTTTTTGCTTGTTCAACAACAGCTGTACCCATGCCTAATTCATCCATTTGAAATACTACATCAGCTTTAGAAGCTATCATATTTGGGTCTTCTCCAGCAGTACCAACTATAAATAATATGTCTTCTCTCATTTCTCTAACCTTATCTATAGCTGCTGATGTTCCTGGAACACCTTGTACTATTACAATGGCTTTTATGTCCTGATCCGAAGCCATACTTACAATATTTGCAATGGTTGTTTCTTGCTCTTTCATAAATTGGTCAGGATATGTTTGTATAACTACTTTGTCTTCACCATATTTTTCTAATACATTTTCAGCTGCTCTATATTCTTCTTCATTCTGAGATACGGTACCTGTCATAATACCAATCTTCCATGAAGATTCTGGTCCAGATTTTGAATTTTCTGAATTATCTCCACATGCTGACAAGCTTATAATCATAATTAAAACTAATAAAATACTTATAAATTTTTTCAATGAAATTCCCCCTTTTATTAAAATTCTTTATCTAAAATAAATTAAAAACCTCCCCCTTTATTCTAAATTTTTATTTTTGTTATTTTTAAAAGTATATTCTATGACTAAAGATATATTACAAAAATTTAGAGGAAATAAAAAAACACCTTCAATTTTATTGTTTTAAAACAATAAAATTGAAGGTGTTTTAAATATTTATTCCATTTCTTCTGGCATTTCCCAGTTATGATATACTTCTTGAACATCATCGTTATCTTCTAATGCATCTATAAGTTTTTCCATATTATTCATATCTTTAGATTCTTCTAGTTTAGTTTGAGTTTGAGGAATAAAAGATACCTCTGCTGTAGAAAACTTATATCCTTCACTCTTTAATGATTCTCTAATATCTTTAAAATCTTCTGGAGAAGTTGTAATTTCAAAATATTCATCTTCTGCTACAAAGTCTTCAGCACCAGCTTCAATTGAATTAAGCATTATTTCTTCTTCGTCTATATCTTCATTTCTATCTATTATAAGTATTCCTTTTCTATCAAACATAAAGGATACACAACCAGTTGCACCTAGATTACCATTATACTTAGAAAAATAATGCCTTATATCTGCTGCAGTTCTATTTTTATTATCTGTTAAACATTGAACCATTACAGCAACTCCATTAGGTCCATAGCCTTCATAAGTAATTTCTTCATATGATGCACCATCTAAATCTCCAGAACCTTTTTTAATTGCTCTATCTATATTATCATTTGGCATATTTTCAGCCTTTGCCTTTTCTATAGCATTAGAAAGCTCTGCATTATATTCTGGATCGTCTCCACCTTCTTTTACTGCTACAGTAATAGCTCTAGCTAATTTAGTGAAAACTTTAGCCTTTTTTGCATCTTGTCTTCCTTTTCTATGCTTTATGTTGGCCCATTTTGAATGTCCAGCCATTTAAATCACTCCTTTATCCCTTTATAAAACAATTAATATTCTAACACAATATAATGATTTTATAAAGAAAAAAGATATCATTAGCTAAAAATATCAGTACTTAGATATCTTTCTCCACTATCAGGGGCCATTACTAAAACTTTTTTACCTTTTCCTAATTGTTTTGCAATTTTTATAGCACCATTTATAGCAGCACCAGAAGAAATACCTACTAACAATCCTTCTTTTCTAGCTACTTCCTTAGTTGTCTTAACCGCTTGTTCTCCATCTATTCTTAAGATTTTATCTATTATATCCATATTTAATACATCTGGTATAAATCCTGCCCCTATACCTTGTATTCTATGTGGACCAGGACTTTCTCCGCTCATAACTGCTGACTCACTAGGTTCTATAGCAATTATTTTTATATCTTTATTTTTTTCTTTTAATACTTCAGAAACACCAGTAATAGTTCCTCCAGTTCCTACACCTGCTACAAATGCATCTATATCTCCATTTGTTTGTCTAAGTATTTCTACAGCTGTAGTTTTTCTATGAATCTCAGGATTATTTTTGTTCATAAATTGTTGAGGCATAAAATAACCATTTTTCTCTTTTAATTCTTTTGCTTTTTGTATAGCTCCATTCATGCCTTTTTCACCTGGTGTAAGTACAAGTTCAGCACCGTATGCTTTAAGTAAATTTCTTCTTTCTGTACTCATAGTATCTGGCATAACTAATATCACATTATATCCCTTAGCTGCACCTATCATAGCAAGCCCTATACCAGTATTTCCACTAGTTGGTTCAATAATAGTTGAATTCTTTTTTAACTCACCTTGTTTTTCTGCCATTTCTATCATATTAAATGCAATTCTATCTTTTACACTACTCCCTGGATTAAAAGATTCTAACTTAACAAATATTTCTGCGCTATCACCATCTACTATATTGTTTAATTTAACCATTGGTGTTTCACCAATCAATTCAAGAATATTATTTACAGTTTTCATTTTTATCCTCCTCATTTAAATACTTTAATTCCTACCAATTTATATGTGTTTATTTTATTGTATAAATTAGCCTTTGTCAAGGAATATGTTTTTAAACTTTAGTTAATATTATATTTATATAACATTATAAAGGTGATTTAAATGAAAAATAAAATAATATTAATTTTTATTGGTTTAATTACAGGTTTTATAAATGGAATATTTGGATCAGGTGGGGGACTAATAATAGTACCTTCATTAATTTATATATTAAATATAAAGAGACATAAAGCTCATGCAACTGCAATATCAATTATTTTACCATTATCTTTTATAAGTACATATATTTATATTAGAAATGATTTAATAGATTTTAATATAGTAATTTTAATTTCTATAGGTGCAATTTTAGGTGGATTTATAGGGGCTAAATTATTAAATAAAATTCCAATTAATATTTTAAGAAAATCTTTTAGTCTTCTAATAATTTATATTTCAATTAGGATGATAATATTATGAAGTTAATATTTATTGGTCTATTATCCGGAATATTAGGTGGGATGGGAATCGGTGGAGGTACAATACTTATACCATCTTTAATTCTTTTTATAGGACTAAGTCAAACACAAGCTCAAGGTACAAATTTAATTGTCTTTATTCCTACTTCTATAATTGCATTAATAATTCATTATAAAAATAAAAATATAGTTACAAATATTATATTATATATCATTATACCAGGAATAATCGGGTCTATTATCGGAAGTTTTATTGCCATAAAAATTGATCAATCACTCCTTAGAAAAATTTTTGGTGTATTTATGCTATTTATAGGTATCTATCAATTCTTTCATAAAAAAGACAATGAGTAAAAACTCATTGTCTTTTTTATGAAAGAGCTACAAGTACACAATCTTCTACTATATTAAGATTATTTTCTTTTGCTTTTTCAATCACATTTTTGTCAGATGTTCCAGGCTGGAACCAAACATTTTTTATTCCTTTTTTATTTACTTCATCTAATGCACTTAAACTTACTTGAGGAGGAACTACAAAATCTAATACATCTGGTGTTTCTGGTAATTCTTCTATAGATTCATAGCACTTTTCTCCATTTATTTCATCGTATTTTGGATTTATAGGATAAACTTTATAGTCATGATCCTTTAATTTTTTATAAATTTTATATCCAAATTTACTCTCATTAGGAGTGACACCTAATACTGCCCAAACTTTTTTTTCTAACATATCTTTTTTATTCATAAAATCTACCTCCTGAATAATTTTTACCCTTTTTATTTTTTTAAAAACATCATCATTTTATTAATTTTTTATTTTCAAATGATAAATATTGTTCACCTAATTCTTTAATTATTACTTCTCCACTGGTTATATCTAATAATAGACCTTTTAAATCTTCTAGTTTTTCTTTTCTAGATAAAAGAATCATATTAACAGAATCATCATAACTTATATCTTCTATGAAATATGAAGAATTATTTATAACATTTTCTATTTTACCATTAAAAGTATAATCAAACCTTACTTTTATTTTTTTATAAATAATTTTTTCTATTATTGATGCACTTTCAAGAGCAATTTTAGCACCATGAGTATATGCACGAACTAATCCTCCAGCACCTAATTTTATACCACCAAAATATCTTGTTACAACTACTACTATATTTCTAAGATCTTCCTTTTTTATAACTTCTAAAATTGGTATACCTGCAATTCCACTTGGCTCACCATCATCACTATATCTTTGTATATTATTATTTTCACCTATAGCATATGCATATACATTATGTGTTGCATCTTTATGTTTAGTTCTTATTTGTTCTATAAATTCTAAAGCTTCTTCTTCAGATTCTACTGGTTTTGCATAACCAATAAATTTTGATTTTTTCTCTAAAAAATAATCTTCTCCAAATTTATGTATTGTTTTAAATATATCTTTCATTTAATCTCCCTTCTTTTTTATAAAACATTATAACATAAAAAAGGGCCTAAGCCCTTTTATACTATAGCTAAATTTTCATTTTTAAGTTTTAAATATTTTTTATGAGAAAGTCTTACTAATGATTTATCTTGGCTATAAGTGATTTTTTCTATTGCTTCTTGTATTTCATAAAAAACACCATTTTTAAACTCTTTATTATTTATATCATATTCCAATGACTTAGCTTCCATTATAAACCATATAATTTCATTACAAACAGGTTTTTTTCTAGATAAAGAATAAAATTCATAATTTGTTTCACCTGCTGGTGATACTATTTGAATAGTTTCTAACCCAGTTTCTTCTTTTACTTTAATTTTAGCAGTTTCAATAGCTAAATTCCCACTTTGAATTTTGCCTTTAGGAAGAATCCATTCATCCTTTTCATTTTTTAGAATAAAAACCTTGTCTTCATAAAACACCACACCACCAGCACAATTTCTCAAGAGCATATTTAAAACCTCCTCTTTATTATTAATACCATCATATAATAATTTATCAGAAAATTCAATTGATTTTTATATTTTTACCAAATAATTGATAACATCTTTTGCTGCACGTCTTACATAATCTTTTTCATTTTTATCATTTAATATTTTTTCCAATAATTTTATAGTATGCATATCTCCTATATTTCGAGTAGATTTAATTGCATATTGTCTAACTTGAGGATTGTCATCAAAGAAAAATTCTTCAAATATATTTTTATATTCACTTTTAGCCATCTTACCTAGTGCTGATACTGATAACCTTCTATAATTTACATTCTTACTTTTTAATTCCATAAGTAAAAAAGGAACTAATTTTTCATCTTTTAACTCTCCTATTAACCATATTAATATCATTCTATCTTCAGTATTTTTAAATTTTATATATCTTTTATAAATCTGTTCAACTAAATCTCTTTCATCTTCATTTGTAAGTGTTTTTAAATACTCAATTCTTTTTGACTTGCTCATAGAAATAATCTTTATTAACTTATCTTGTTTTTTCTTTTTTTGATATTTAATCTTTGCTTCTATAATATGCTTTTCAACTTCTTTATATGGCAAATTTCTAATTTTAGATATTATATCAATACTTTTCCCTTCAAGATATAAAAGATAACTTATTTGAAAACTCTCCATATTATCTATTTCATTCCACTTACCAAGCATAATATCACCTTACTCAACTACATATTCTTTATATTTAAAATAATCTTTCTTATTAAGCACTACATCTATAAAAGTACCTTCTTCTGTATGTGATACTTTCTTTGGATTATAATTATCTAAAATATAAGAAGTTATATCAGATTTATTATAAGGTAAAAGTATTTTTGTACTATAGAATTTATCTTCCAAAGCTCTTTCAATTGAATCGAACAATTTATCAATATTGATATTTTCTTTAGCAGAAATATATAACTTTTCTCCTGTTATATTATATCCTATATCTTCAATACTCTTTTGATCAATTTTATTAAATACTGTAATAATAGGTTTGTTTTCTGTATCTAAACCTTTCAGTATATTTAATGTAGTTTTTATTTGTATATCAAAATCACTATTTGTAGCGTCTACTACATGAACTATTACATCAGCATAATTAACCTCTTCTAAAGTACCTTTAAATGCAGCTATTAAATGTGTAGGTAATTTACTAACAAATCCAACTGTGTCTATTACAAGAACTTTTTGACCATTAGGCAAATTAGTCTTTCTTAGAGTAGTATCTAATGTTGCAAAAAGCATATCTTCAGTATAGACATCTTTTTCATTATTATAATCAGTTCCAGCTTTTAAAAGTTCATTAAAAAGAGTGGACTTACCTGCATTTGTATAGCCTACAAGAGCTATTATAGGTATTTCAGAATCTATTCTATTTTGTCTTTTTATCTCTCTTACACTTTCAACCTCTTTTAATCTTCTTCTTATTTCATCAATTCTATTTTCTATATGTCTTCTATCAGTTTCTAATTTTTTCTCACCTGGGCCTCTTGTACCTATCCCTCCACCTAATCTAGAAAGTTCTTTCCCAAATCCTGTAAGTCTAGGTAATCTATACTTTAATTGAGCTAATTCTACTTGTAGCTTACCTTCCTTTGTGCTAGCACGCCTTGAAAATATATCTAATATAAGTGTGGTTCTATCTATTACTTTTCTTTCCAAAACATTTTCAATATTTCTAATTTGAGCTCCTGTTAATTCATCATTAAATACAACAGTATCTATATCTAACTCCTCACAATAATTTAAAATTTCTTGTACCTTACCTTTTCCAATATAAAAAGCACTATCGATTCTATCTTTATTTTGAACAACAGTAGATATAGGTTCAGCATTTGCTGCTATAACTAATTCTTTCAATTCTTCCATAGAACTTTCAATATCAAATTCATTTCTTTTATTTAAATTTACTCCAACTAAAAGTACTTTTTCTTCTATTTGTCTTTCCACTAAAACACCTCATTCTTCTTTTAATTATAGTATAACAAAAAAACTATAAATTTTAATCAACAACATTCAAAAAATCTTTTTCTGGTACAGAAATATAGCTGTCAGGTACATCTCCTACTATAACTGTTTCTGCAATAGGTATAGTTGTAAGGACTTCTTCTGTTTTTGTAGCTAAAGGCACTATTATTCTAACATTTGTCTTTATTATTAAAATTACCCTATGAACTGTTTGATTTATCCCAGATTCTTCAAACTCTGTTGTGAAATCTACAGTAACAGAGCCTTGTGGTGTCATTTTCATACTAACTTTAGGACCATATTGAGATAATAATTGACTGTTCATTGCATTACCTAAAGGTATTTTTACTTTTTTTATTCCAATTTGTCTTATCTCATCTTGAACTGCCAATGCTATATTTGAAGAAATTTTTGTCATCATCATAGTATTATTTTGTATAGTTCTTAATTTACCCTCATTATCATATCTTAAATGTATTAAATCTTCATATTTTATTTCTTCTCCTATATTTTCTTTCACAGCATCATTTATAGCTTGTGTTGCTACCATTCTTGCTTTAACTTGACTTATAGCAAGTATTGTAGGTCTTATATTTTTATCAACTATTAAAAAGCTGTAAATAATAATTACTATAAAAAAAACTAAAACAAAATATCTTTTTTTAAAAGGACTTTTCCTCATTATAATCACTCCTATAATCATTATATGAAGATGCCATTCTTAATTTACCAAATAATAATTTTGTTATATAATATATTCTAATGGCAATATTTATAGTATAATTAATAAAATATATTATTTAATAATTATTTGTTTTTATATTTATATGATATAATTGTTGTAATTTAATAATATTTATTTTTATTAATGTTAGAGGAGGTTCATAAATGTCTAATGAAAAAAATACCAAAAGAGATAAGACAAAAAAAGATAAATCAAAAAAAGATAATAAAAGAAGAAATATAATACTTAAAACTATATTAGTAGTATTTCTCTTATTTGTCTTTATCTCTGTAGGTACTGTAGGTGGAATCTTGTTTGGTGTAATAAAAGATTCACCAGAAATAAATCCATCACGTGATATAAATGCTTTAAGTGAAAACTCAAAGATATATGATCAAAATGGAACTTTAATTGAAGAAGTTCTAACAGAAGAAAAAAGAACAATAGTAAATTTAGAAGATATGTCACCTTTTGTTAAAGATGCATTTGTGTCAGTTGAAGATGAAAGATTTAGAGAACATTTTGGTATAGATTTAAAGGGTATAGCAAGGGCTATAGTTGTAGATATAAAAACTCGTTCTCTTGAAGAAGGAGCAAGTACTATAACCCAACAATTAGTTAGAAACTTGTATCTTACAAAAGAAAAAGTTTTTACAAGAAAAATTACTGAAATGTACCTAGCAGTTAAGATGGAGCGTGAAATATCTAAAGATGATATTTTAGAAGCTTATCTAAATACAATTTACCTTGGTCAAGGTGCTTATGGAGTTGAAGCTGCATCAAAAACATACTTTAATAAAGATGCCAAAGACCTTACACTTGCTGAATCTGCATTACTTGCAGGTATAACTAAATCTCCAAATGACTATCAATTATTTAAGAGGATAGATCCAGAGAATTTAGAAGAAGATAATATGAATGTAGTAGGTACTGTAGAAGTTATAGGTAAACAATATGTAGCAGTATTTAATGAAAATATAATAAACAGACAAAAAACAATTCTTTCTCTTATGAAAGAACAAGGTAAAATCACAGAGGAAGAATATAATGAAGCATTAGATGAGGATGTTGTTTCACTTATTAATCCTGGTCAAATGAAAAATGAAAACATAGAAACTTCTTATTATACTGATTTTGTTAAAAATCAAGTGAAAAAAGACCTAATTTCAAAAGCTGGATATACAGAAGAAGAAGCAGAAGAAGCATTGTTTAAAGATGGTCTTAAAATTTATACTACAGTAGATATAGAAATGCAAGAAAAAATCGAAGATATTTACAAATCATTTACAGAAAATGTAGGAAGTAAATCATGGCTAAGATTAAATTACAAAACTAGAGGTGGGAATATAATTGATAGTTATGGAAAAATAGCTTACTATCAAAAAGAAAACCTACTAGATAATGAAGGTAACTTATATTTATCTAAAGACTCGTATAATATTGATGAACAAGGTAATTTAACAATAAAGTCTCCTAAAATAAATTATAGAAATTTAGATGTAACTGATTATTTTACTAAAAAAGATGGTACAATTTATACTCATCCAACATGGTCACTTAGTGTTGATAAACAAAATTATACTGTAAATGAAGAAGATGAAAGTTTTACTATAAAAGCAGAATATTTAAAGGAACATAGTGATTTTTATAAAATAGTTGATAATACACTATATATATCTAAAGATAGATTCTATAATAATGAAAAAGGTGTAATTCAACCACAATCTGCTATTACAATAATGGATCCTAAAACTGGACAAGTAAAAGCAATAGTTGGTGGTAGAGATTCTGAGGGTCAAAGAGTATTTAATAGGGCAACAAATGGTCCAAGACAACCTGGATCATCCATAAAGCCACTTTCAATATATACTCCAGCTTTAGATAATGGGTTTACAGCAGCATCAGTAATTGATGATGTTCCTAGGTATTCAAATGGTAAAATTTGGCCTAAAAACTATTCTACAGGAAGATTTTATGGTTTAACACCAATGAGAAAAGCAATTCAATATTCTTATAACGTATCTGCAGTTAAATTTTTAGAAAAAGTAGGAATAAATTCTTCAATAGATTATCTAACTAAGTTTGGACTAATAAATAAAGATAATCCATCAAATGATACTTTTATCTCTGCAGATGAAGCTATAAATGGTAGTTCAGACGAAAACTTAGCTGCTCTTGCTCTAGGTGGTATGACAAAAGGTGTAACTCCACTTAAAATGACTGCAGCATATGGTGCTTTAGCTAATAATGGTGTCTATACAGAACCTATTGTTTATACAAAAATTGAAAATAATAAAGGTGAAGTTATAATAGACAATAAACCAAAGCAAAATACAGTAGTTAGTCCACAAATTGCATATATTATGACTGACATGCTACAAACTGTAGTTAATTCTGGTTCAGGAACTAATGCTAATTTTGCTAATATGAGTGTAGCAGGTAAAACTGGTACAACTAATAATCAAGTTGATGTTTGGTTTGCAGGATATACTCCATATTACTCTGCAGCAGTGTGGATAGGAAATGATAGTCCTGCAATTGAACTTACACAATCAAGTAAACTTGCATCTAGTTTTTGGGGAAATATAATGAAAACAGTTCATGAAGGATTAGATAATCAAAGCTTTAAACGACCAGAAGGAATTGTATCTAGACAAGTATGTATAGATTCTGGAAAACTTCCTACAGAATTATGTTCTAAGGATCCAAGAGGTAGTCGTGTTAGAACAGAATTATTTGTAGCAGGTACTGAACCTCGTGAAAGATGTGATGTTCATGTATCAGTAGAAGTAGATACTTCAACTGGAAAACTTGCTAACGAGTATTGTCCAGATGATGTAGTTGAAAATCGTGTATTTATACAAAGACCAGTCCCATATAAAGGTAGTATAAAACCTATAGACTCTAAGTACGAAGTTCCTACTGAAGTTTGTGATGTTCATACAAAAGATTCTAATCCTATAAAAGATATTATTGATGATATCTTAGATAAAGATAAGGACGAAGACAAAGATAAAGAAGATGATAAAAAGCCAGATAAAGATAAAGAAGATAATGGTAACAGTGATGATAATGGTGGTAATGAAGACGATGGAGGCGATGAAGGTACTGGTGATGACCTAGAAGATCCTAATAACCCACCAACGAAACCAGAAGATCCTACTACTCCACCACCAAAAGAATAATAAAACAACAAAAAAATAAGGAAGGCATATGCCTTCCTTATTTTTTTGTTGTTTTATCTTTAGTCCTTAATATTTCTGGTCTTAACTTTACTTCTGGGATTGGTTTTCTCATAATTATAGTAGAAAATGCTCTTCCATTAAATGGAATGAGAGGCCACAAATAGTTGATTCCTCCGAAAGATTTAGTTTTATAAAGAGTTATTAAGAAAATTAGAAAGGTTATAAGGAATCCATAGATTCCAAAAAAACCTCCACCTATAAGTAATAATATTCTAAATAACCTCATAGCAAGAGAAAATTCTATACTAGGAGTTGCAAACATCCCAATACCTGATATTGCTGTATATAATACAGTTTCTGGTATAATCCATCCAACCTTAACAGCAAAATCACTTAATAACAAGGCTCCAATTATACCAAGAGAAGTAGTTAATGCATTTGGTGTATGAATAGATGCAATTCTAAGCATATCTAGTCCAACTTCTAAAATCAAAAATTGAATTATAAGTGGTATCTCTCCTATTTCTTTAGGACCAATAAAGCTTAAAGCTTGAGGTAAAAAATTAGTATTATTTGCAAGAACAAGCCATAATGGACTTGCTATAAGTGAAAAGAATATTGCTAAAAACCTTACCCATCTCATATATGTTCCAATTGTAGGATTTTGATAATAATCCTCTGCATGTTGTGTGAAATGAAAAATTGTAACTGGTAAAATCATTACACTAGGTGTAGTATCCACTATTAAAATAATATGTCCTTCCAATAAATGAGCTGCTGTTACATCTGGTCTTTCTGTAAATCTAGCTTGTGGAAATGGATTAAAAGTTTTCCCTAAAATATATTCTTCTAAACTCTTCTCTGCCATTATAAGAGAATCTGTATCTATTTGATTTAATTTCTCTTTTATACTTTTCACTAAATCATCATTAGTAATATCTTCAATATATCCTACTACAATATCTGTTTTAGTTCTTCTACCTACATTAAAAATCTCGAATCGCAAATTAGGATCTCTAATTCTTCTTCTCACAAGGGCTGTATTGAATATAATAGTTTCAACAAATCCATCTCTTGATCCTCTAGTCACTTTTTCTAAATCTGGCTCTTCTGGACCTCTAGCAGGATAAGTTCTTGTATCTAGAACTATCGCCTTATAAACACCTTCTACAAAAAGTACAGATGCACCAGAAAGTATCATATATTCTATTTCTTTATAATCATCTGATTCAGTACATTCAATATAAGGTATTTTCTTTGAAATTAATTTTTGTAATACATTTGGTACTATTTCATCATGCTTAGTTCCTTGCAATTCTTCCATTATAAAAAGCATAATATCATCTTTAGCAAACCCATCAATAAAAAATATAGATGCATTTTTGCCACCAATTGTAATATCTCTTTTTACAACGTCAAAACTCTTTCCTACTCCTAATTTATCAGTCAAATAATCAATATTTTCCTGATATTTTTGAAAAAGTTTCATTTATAACTCCTTTCTATTTAATATATCAGTAAAAGCCTTTGTTATAATAGGTGCCCCTATTTTGCAATCATCAGAACCATTCATCTTACCAATATCACCTATACCTATTATCAAAGGAAATTCATATACTTCTAATATATCTACAGTATCACCATACAACCTCTTTTCCCCAGTAGCATTTCCTTCTTTATCAACTCCACCTTCAACTTTTTCTCCTCTACAATCAATAGAATAATCCACTTCAATACCATTTACTCCCTCAGTATTTGAAGCTACTGCAACAACTCCAGCAATAGTTACTCTATCATCACCTACTATTTCACTTAATGCTTGTTCCCCTACTCCATATCCAGGATCTCCTTTATCATCTACCATAACAGCAACTGGATCATATTCTGCAGTAACTATTAAATCAACAATATCTTTACCAGATAATTTAGTTGGATTACCCCAAGATTTTGAAATACATCTTCCATCAACATTTTTTATTGCTACTTCTATTGCTTTTTTAGCTTTTTCATCGCCATCAGTTACTAAAATAATTTTTCTTTTATTCATAAAATCATCCTTATTTTTTAGTCTTAGGATTAAATATTACTGCCATGATATATCCAAAAAATATAGCTGCAGCTACTCCTCCTGCAGTTGCTGTTATTCCTCCTGAAAATATGCCAATAATTCCAGACTTATCAACACCTTCCGCAGCTCCTTTAGCTAAAGAATAACCAAAACCAAGTAAAGGAACACTTGCACCTGCACCTGCAAATTTTATTATTGGTTCATAAATGCCAATAGCAGTAAGTATTACCCCTGATGTTACAAATGAAACTAATATATGTGCAGGAGTAAATTTTGTCCCATCCATAAGTAATTGAGCTATCAAACATATTACTCCTCCCACTAAAAATGCCTTTATATAATCCATATTACTCCTCCTTATCTAAACTATTTGAAATAGTTACAGCATGGGCTATACAAGGAATTGATTCTCCTTGATTAGCACTTGTAGGAGAATGCATTGCTCCAGTTGCAACTAATAAAATTCTATTTATTTTTTTCTGTTTTAAAAGATCATACATATAACCATTAAAAACTACACCAGAACAAGCACAACCACTACCACCTGAATGTGTATCTTGTTTTTCATTGTCAAATATTAAAATACCACAATCGGTATGATTACCAGAAATATTTAAACCTTCTTTTTTACACATATCTATTAATATCTCTGACCCAATAGTTGCTAAATCTCCTGTTATAATATAATCATAATCACTAGGACTAAATCCTGATTCTTTAAAATGAGCAGTTATTGTATCTGTCGCTGCTGGTGCCATGGCTGCCCCCATATTATTTGCATCAATTATTCCTTTATCCACTATTCTACCTGTAGTTACATGAGTTATATAAGGTCCATTTCCATTTGATGATAATACACTTACTCCAGCACCTGTAACTGTCCATTGAGAAGTTAGTGGTCTTTGATTTCCAAGTTCTAGAGGAAACCTAAATTGTCTTTCAGCAGTTGAAAAATGACTGGAAGCTATGCATATTACTTTATCAGCAAAACCACCATCAATTGCCATTGCTCCTAAAGAAAGTGATTCACTCATTACTGAACATGCTCCATACAACCCAAAGAAAGGAATATTAGTATTCCTAGCAGCAAATCCTGTAGCAATAATTTGATTTAATAGATCTCCACCAAATATATATTCAATATCATCTTCCTTCAGATTTATTTTATTTAAAGCTTCTTTTATAGTATCAGTTTGTAATTTTGATTCACTTTGTTCCCATGTACTCATTCCATTTAAATCATCTTGAATTATTTTGTCAAAATAATCTTTTAGTGGACCTTCTCCTTCTTTAGGACCTACTATTGAAGCTGTAGATATTATTGAAGGAGGATCCAAAAATTTAATTGTCTGTTTTCCTAATTTTTTTATAGCCATATTATACTCTCCTATCTATTTGCAAGATAATATATAATCCCATAAATTATTGAAGAACCATATCCATATACTAATACTGGTCCAGCAATTACAAACATTTTAGCCGCTACTCCAAAAACATAACCTTCTCTTTTATATTCCATAGCTGGAGATACAATAGAATTTGCAAATCCAGTAATAGGAACAATAGATCCAGCACCAGCATACCTTCCTAATCTATCATAGAGTCCAATACCAGTGAAAAGAGCACTTAAAAAAACTAATGTCATTGGAACTGCTGACGCTACCTCTTTTTTATCTAATCCTAGAGATGTGTAATAATTTAAAAACACCTGTCCTAATGTACATATAAGTCCTCCAACCCAAAATGCTCTTATACAGTTTTTAAAATAACTTGGTTTAGGAACTTTATTTTCTACATATTTGTTATATTCTTCACTGTTCATATTTTTCATATAAACACCCTTTCATTTATCTAATATTATTGAGTATTAACCAGTCAATAAGAGAACCTATAACTTTTCCAAGAGATATACATAATACTGGTATTTGCAATAATTCTTTTAATTTTAATTTATTTTCAAGTACTGGTATTACATTTAGTACTTCTGCTAGTGCTGAAGCAATTAATCCTATAAAAGCACCTGTGAATATTCCTATAGGAATTAAAAATAGCATATTTCCATATAAAGATATCTGAAAAAATTCTATTAAAGTTGTTAAAATAACTGAGATTACAATTACTCTCTGATAAATATATAATTGTCCATTGGAATCTGATATTTGCGCAAGCCTTGGTATTAAATCTAAAAGTGTTAAAAATGATGCAATAGCAGTACCTACACCAACACCACCTGCAAATCCTAATATTACAAGAAAAATTGATTTGAACATCTAATCACCCACTAATCTGAATTATGTTTTGTAACATCTAAAATATAATCATCAATATTTTTCTCATAACTATGCATTTCTAGTTGCAATGGACTTGGTTCATTTTTCTTTTTCTTTTTAAAAACTCTCTGAAAAAATGCCACCATTCCAACACCAAGTCCTAATGAATAAGGTATTGTTAATATTAAAGGATTTTGTTTTTCTACTCCAGTAACAATGTAATTTATAGTTGATAAACTTTCTTCCATATTTACATCATCATGAAAGTTTATTATTGCAATTGAAGCTCCAAAAAATAATAATATAGACACAGTAAAAACTTTTAAAAATTTATATAAATTATTTTCTTTTTTATAATCTTTTATGTGTATCAATATTTCAGGTGAGCCATGAATTACTATATTAATATTATTATTGATATTTTTTATGTTTTTTATTATTGATAATACTGAAATCACCTTATTATTATCAAAATCATTGGTTTCAGCAATTATTAATTCTTTAATTTCTTGTTCTAATTTACTATCCTTACAAAAAACTGAAGCAATATGTTTAATTTTTATTTGTGTATTTGGTTTAATCGTAACTTTTGGTTCAACTTGTAAAAATAACTCTAAGTTCATATATTATCACCTTTAATATTTAATACTAATGTTGACCCACTAGGTTTTTCATTTATAGAATCATCATTTGAATATAACACTGCTATTCCAAGAATTATTAAAACTACTATTAATATTAAAAATCGAATATATATCTTTTTCATATGTTCAACTCCATTTTTTAATATTATTTGCAATTGATCTTTTTTAATACAAAAAATGAAGGCATAATTATGCCTTCATTAAATCATCTTTTAAACTACTTAATATTTTCTTTTCAATTCTTGAAACTTGCACTTGAGAAATTCCTAGTTTTTTTGCAATTTCTATTTGAGTTTCATCTTTAAAATATCTCATTATAATTATCTGCCGTTCTCGTGGTTTCAAATTTACGATTAATTCTTTTAATGTTATTTTATCAACCATATCATAATCTCCTGTATCTTCATCTTCAATTTTATCAATAAGATGAATTGGAGAACCATCATTTTGATGAACTACATCATATAAATAATCTGGAGAATAACTTGATTCTAAAGCCATGATAATGTCTTCTTTATCAACCTTTATTTCATCAGAAATTTCTTGAATAGTAGGTTCTCTACCTAATTTTTTTGTCAAAGCTTCTTTTGCTTGTTTTGCTTTATTGGCAGTTTGTTTTAAAGATCTACTCACCTTTATAATTCCATCATCTCGTAGAAATCTTCTTATTTCCCCTATTATCATAGGTACAGCATATGTAGAAAATTTCACATTGTAACTATCGTCAAATTTTTGTATTGCTTTTATAAGGCCAATAGAACCTAATTGAAATATATCTTCAGAATCATAACCTCTATTAATGAATTTTTTAACTACACTTCTTATAAGTCCTAAATTATGGTTTACTAATATATCTTGAGATTCTTGATCTCCTGCTTGTGCTTTATTTATTAATTCAATGGTTCTTTCATGACTTAATAGATCATGACTTTTATTTTGTGCATTACAAAATTCCATATCAATTACTCCTCTGAAGATATTTTTTTGAACTCTTTAACCATTCTGATTTTTGTTCCTTTATTTTCTTCAGAATAAACTTCTAATCCATTCATGAAAGTTTCCATAACAGTAAATCCCATACCTGATCTTTCAAGTTCTGGTCTAGATGTATAAAAAGGTACTCTAGCTTCTTCTACATTTGGTATTCCTACACCAAAATCTTGAATTATTATTTCAAGTAATTGTCCCTCTATACTACATTCTATTAAAATTTTACCTATTTTATCTTCATATCCATGAATTATTGAATTAGTTACAGCTTCAGATACAGCAGTTTTTATATCTGCAAGTTCTTCAATTGTAGGATCCAATTGTGCAGCAAAAGAAGCTACAACTACTCTTGCAAATGCTTCATTTTGTGATTTACTAGGTATTTCTAATTTCATGGTATTATCTTTCATTTTTCACACTCCCTTATAAATGTTCTAAAACTTTTTCTTCAGTCTCGTATACTTCAACTAACTTATATATTCCTGACATTTCAAGTATTTTATTTACCCTAGGATTAACATTAGTAAGAAATAATTTTCCACCAAGTTCGTTTACTAATTTATATCTTCCCATAATTAGTCCTATACCTGAACTATCCATAAAATTTAGACCTTTCAAATTGATTGATATATTCTTATATCCAACTTGACTAAATAAAGCATCTATCTTTTCTCTTACTTTTTTTGCATTGTGATGATCAAGTTCACCATTTACATCTACAAATAATGTGTTTTTCTTGTTACTAAAATTTATATTCACACTCTTCCCTCCTATTTTGTTTCTATTCTTTCTAATTCTATATATCCTTTTAAAATTCCTTCAATGAAATTTGACTAGTTTTATATAGTTTTAGCTCTTTTTGTAATAATTTGTTTTATATAAAAATAATTATACATTTAAAGGTTAGAATATCATATAAAGTGGTATAAATACATTTGGAGGTGTTAAGTTTGAAAGTACTTTTTACATATAATCAACCACAAGAAAACATTGAAAAAATCAAAGAATTAGGATATGAAGTCATAGTTAAAAATGAAAAAGATTTAGAACTTACAAATGATATATTAGATATTGATGCTATGATATGCTATAAACCTTTTGATAAAATAGACATTTCTAAATTAAAAAATCTTAAATGGATACAATTATCTAGTGTAGGAATTGATCAAGTTCCAATGGATAAACTTAGAGAACAAAATATAATTCTTACAAATAACAGAGGTGGATATAGTATTCCTATGGGTGAATGGATAGTAATGAAAATACTTGAAATGTTAAAAAACTCTAAAGAATTTTATGAAAAACAACAAAATAAAAATTGGAAATTAGATACTTCACTTTTAGAGCTTTATGGTAAAAAGGTAGGATTTATAGGCACAGGAACAATATCAGTTGAAGCTGCAAAAAGATTACAAGGGTTTGAAATAGAAACATTAGGTTTGAATACAGATGGTAGACAAGTAGAATATTTTGATAAAACATATTCTAAGGATAATATTGATGAACTTTTAAAAATTTCTGATATAGTTGTTGTAGCAATACCATATACAGATAAAACTCATCATATGATAAATAAAGATAGATTTAATGCTATGAAAGATGGAGCTTATTTCATAAATGTAGCTCGTGGTAGTATTGTAAATGAAAAAGATTTAATAGATGCTCTACAAACAAATAAAATAAGAAAAGCTGCATTAGATGTAGTAGAAACTGAACCATTAGATAAAGACAGCAAACTTTGGGATTTAAATAATGTTATAATAACCCCACATAACTCTTGGATATCAGAAAACAAAGGTACAAGAAGATTTGAAACTATATATGAAAATTTAAAAAGATTTAAAAATAATGAAGGACTTAAAAACAAAGTAAATATTAATAAAGGATATTAAAAAATGCAAATACCAAATTGGTATTTGCATTTTTATATTAATACTAAAACAAATAAAGTAGCTAAAAGAATACTTGTTATATTAATAAAATCATTATTTATAAATTTAAATCCTCTTGCTAATTTTCTAATATTTTTATCAATAAACTTCTTTTCTGTTTCATTACCATATTCATCTAAATATATAGCTTGTATAGAAGCCCCTAATAAAGAATCTATAATAGTACCTAAAAATCCTGAAATAGTAAGTATAAAGAGCAATAATATATTATGTTTTATATCTGAAAACAAATAAATATAACTATATCCATAAATCGCTATTAAAAAAGCTCCCAAAAGACCAGAAACGGTTCCTAAAACAGATACAGCCCCTGAAGTACCCTTAGATACCTTTTTAAAATTCCTAAGTGATATAGGCTTATTTTTATCTAATATACCTAGTTCAGTAGACCATGTATCTGCATTAGCTGCAGCAAATGCTACTATAAACATATATATAAATATAATTTCCTTAGTAAAAAAATATAAAATACTATAAATTAATCCTACCCCACCATTTGCAAAGACTTGAAATATATCTCTATCTCCAGTTTTATCAAATTGAGTAGCAACTAAAGTTTTATCTTTTTTCTTGAAATGACTTAGAAAACTAGATGATATAAAAAATAAAATCATAATAGATGCACCAAAAAACCCTGTAGTTACAAATATAGTAGTACCTAATATTATTGCACCAATTACACCGGATATAGTTAATGACCTTTTTTTATATGCTAAAAATCCAATTGAACCACTAAATATAAATCCAATTAATATTCTATTTATATAAAAATAAAAATCATTGTTCATACTAATTAAAAAATATGCTAATATGGAACTAAATATTGGCACAGTAATATTATCAAGTCCAAAAGGAGTTATAAGTTCTAAAATAGTAGCAACAATTGCTATAATAAATGAAATAAAAATAGTACTTGTCCCAAAAGATTGAACAATAGATAAAAATATAATAGATACAATAAATGAAGCCATGAACATTGTGAAAGTTCCTATAAACGACTTTTTATTACTACCTATATGAAAAGTGTTAAGACCAAATTTGATTCCAAATAGAGCAGCTAGTCCATCTCCATATCCCATTATTAAAATACCTATAGCACCAATATAAATATTTAAATTCCAAAAAATAAAAACTAAAATAAATAATGATATTGGAAAATATACTATGCCAAGACTTTCTTTTTCATCTCTTTTCATACTTTTAAAAATACTTTTTTTATAAGAAATATAATTAAGTATCATAAAAATAAAAGGTGGAATTAAGGCATAAAACTTATTATCAATAATCATCATAGAAATAATCCACCAGTTTGATACTCCAATATGCACAAATTTCCTATTAAATTCTTCACTTATATTTGTATATCTATTTAAGATCTCTGCTACAATAAGTATCATAAATACAAATACAAAAGATATAATCATACCAAAAAAATCATTCAAAGAAAATGCCCCCTTAAATCATATTAATATAATTATATAATATAATAACAAAATCCACTACATTTTTTGTAGTGGATTTTGTTATTACTTTTCAAAAGCTATCAAGTAATATTTTTCTTGAAGATTTTTTTCTAAATCTTTTAATTTAGTTAATTCATCTTCTTTAAGATCTGCCAAAGGTACTTGATTTAATTTATTTTTGGATTCCATATGTTTAAATCGTCCTCCTTATATAGTTTAAAATTTATTGTACCTTTTATTATTTTGGCCTAATCTATTATTTTTATTCTTTAGTTTAATTTTTTGCTAAATAATAAAGTGGTCTTACTGCTATACCTGTTCCACCTTTAGATATAACACCAGATTGTTTTTTAGCAAATGCAGTACCTGCTATGTCTATATGAACCCATGGTAAATCGCCATTAAATTCACCTACAAATAATCCTGCAGTTATAGTACCAGGATTTCCTGCTGTATTAGTTAAATCAGCTTCTTCATGTTTTATAAGTTCCTTGTATTCATCAAATATTGGCATTCTCCATATTTGTTCACCACTTAATTTAAAACTATTATCTATATCTTTAAAGAATTCATCATTATTACTAATAGCAACTGAAGCTGCATCTCCAGTACAATAGATTGCTGCACCTGTAAGAGTTGCTATATCTAATACTTTATTTACATTTTCTTTTGTAACAATATAATGCATAGCATCTATTAAGGTTAATCTTCCTTCTGCATCAGTATTACCAATGAATATAGTTTTTCCACCCATAGAATTTATAATGTCGCCTGGTCTATAACTATTTCCAGAAATCATATTTTCACATGCAGCAACAACAGCAACTACATTTCTTTTAATTTTAGCTTCTGAAATTGCACACATAGATCCAATAACTGCAGAAGCTCCTCCCATATCACTTTTCATAGTTACCATACCTGAAGTAGATTTAATTGAAAGACCACCTGAATCATAAGTTAATCCTTTACCAACATATCCTAAAGTTTCTTCACTTTCACTATCACCTTTATAACGCATAATAATAAACTTTGGCTCTATAGAAGAAGCTTTAGCTACAGATAAATAAGCTTCCATACCTAATTCTTTGATTTCATTTAATCCTAAAATTTCAACTTCAAATCCTTTTTCCTTTCCTAACTCTTTTACCTCTTCAGAAAGTTTTATAGGATTCATTACATTAGCAGGTTGATTCACTAAATTTCTTGCTATTATATTTGAACTTGCAAGAATCATAGCTTCGTTTTTAATTGCTTCATAGTTATCTGGATTATTTACTAATATATCTAATGAAATTTCATTTTTATCCTTTTTATCAGTCTTATAATCATCAAACTTATAATTTGCCATCATAATAGACTCTACTGCTGCTTTTACATTAATTTCATTCTTTTCTGAATTTTCATCCTTAAAAATTAAAGCCATATTTTTAATATTTTCTTTATCTAGTTTTCGAAAACCATTGGCTAATGTATTTAATAATTTTCTGTATTTAATATCATCCTTTTTTCCTAAACCTACAAGAACAACTTCTATTAATTTGTCTTCTTGTGAAATTGTCATCTTATAATTTTTACCATCTTTTCCTTCAAAACGTTTTGATTCTTTTAACATATCTAGTGGTATATTGATTCCATCTAATACTAATTCATCCTCATACATTGGAATCATCAAACCATCATATTTAGAAATTTCTACTTCTTTAATTAAAGATACTTTCATTTTATATAATTCCCCCTTAAAAATATATAATTCTATATATATAATATGCATATTATATATATAGAATTATATCATAAATATTAATAAATTATATTAATCTAATATTTTAATTCTCTTCTCTAAAGGTAAAAATTCTTTTCCTCCTGCCTCTTCTTCTTTTTTACCAAAAGGCATTTGAGCTAATAGCTTCCATGATTTATCTATATTCCACTCTGATTTAACATCTTCTTCTATAAGTTCAGTATAATGTTGTAAAGAAGCACCTAATCCATTAATAGCAAGTCCAGTCCAAATATTATATTGGAGCATTCCTGATGATTCTAGTGAATATATTGGAAAACTTTCTTTATATAATGGAAATTGTTCTTTAAGAGATTCAACTGTATCTTGATCTTCAAAAAATAAAATAGTTCCATAACCCTTTCTAAAAGATTCTATTTTTTGTTCAGTAGGTTCAAATTGTCCTTCTGGTACAACTTTTCTTAGAGCATCCTCTGTTATATCCCAAAGTCTCTTGTGCTTATCATTTAAAAGTAATATTACTCTACCACTTTGTGAATTAAAAGCAGTTGGTGTATACTTTACACTTTCTTCAATTATTTCTTTTATTTTTTCATCTGAAACAGGAGAAGAATCACTTATATTATATATACTTCTTCTCTCTTTCATAGCATCATAAAAATTCATTAATATACCTCCTATTATTTGATAATTCTTTTCATTAATATAGAATTACCCTAAGGAGGTATATATTATTCATATGTTATTGTTAATTTATTTTAACTTTAATGATAACAAGTCACTAATAATTCCCTTTAAGTTTATTTATATCTTTTACTAACTGATTAAATTCTTTATCTAGAACTTCTTTTTCTTCTTTTGAAAGCCTTAAAGACAATTTCCCCATTACTTCTGACATCCTATTTTCTAATATTAAAAGTTTCTTTTCATCTTGTTCTTTTCCAAAATTAATATTACTTTCTTTTCTTTCTATAAATTCTTTATAGCTTCCTTTAAATACTTTTAAACTCTTATCCTCTATAGTTATTATTTTATTTGCTATCTTTTCTATAAAAGTCTTATCATGAGTTACCAAAAGAAGGCTGCCTTCATAATCTAATAAGACATCTTCAAGTGCTTCTATAGATGGTATATCTAGGTAGTTAGTAGGCTCATCTAATATAATAAAGTTTACATCTGATAAGAAAATCTTTGCAAAGGCTACCTTTACTCTTTCTCCTCCGCTTAATACTTCAACATTTTTCTTTATATCTTCTCTCTTAAATAATAATCTAGATAAAAGTGATCTTACAATAGTCTCGTTCTGAATACTATCCTCCATTACATTTTCTAGAATAGTTTTATTCTCCCTTAATATATCTAATTTCTGAGAAAAGTATCCTATCTTAAGGTTTTTACATGTATTTATGCTGTCATCCTTCTCTAATATCATCTCTATTAGAGTAGTTTTTCCTGTACCATTATCTCCTAATAATACAGCTTTATCTCCATTAAATATCTTTAATTCAGAATTTCTAAAAAGAATCTTATCTCCAAAGGATTTAGATATTTTATCTCCATCTATTAATAACTTGTTTCTCAGATTGGTCACTGAAGGCATATCTATTTTTACCTGCTGTATTTCCTTAGGCTTTTCCTTTTTATCTAATTTTTCTATCCTGGTTTCCAAAGCATTTATAGTATTATGAATCTTCCCTTGAATTTGACGAGTACTTGACTTATGAAGTCTTGCTTCAGAGTTACCCATCCTTGTAGGAGCCTTCTTCATACCTTTGGCATGACCTTGTCTTTCATAAATTGTTTGAGTTAATCTTCCCTTTTCTTTAATATATTCTTCATATTCAAACTCTTGTCTTTCTCTTATAGATTCTTTTTGCTCCTTATATGATGAATAATTTCCACTATACTCCTTAATTTCTCCATCTTCTACTTCAATTATCTTATCTACTACATTATCAAGTAGAGTTCTATCATGGGATATTATTAAGATTGCTCCATAAAAGTTTTTGAGTTTCTGTGTTAGTAGATCTATCCCATCTATATCTAAATTGGATGTAGGTTCATCTAATAGTAATAGATCTGGATTCACACTTAATCCCTCAGCCAATTTAAGCCTTGTTTTCTCTCCTCCACTTAAGGTATCTCTATTATCATAGTCTACTTTAAACTCACCCTTTAACTTATAGTCCATGTCTTTATCTTCTGGAGTTCCTAATTGAGTTATATAACTTATCTTACCCCTAATATCTACTTCTCCACTATCTGGAAAATCTTTGGTAGATAGTATATTCATTAAAGTAGTCTTACCAGAGCCATTTACTCCTACTATACCTATCATATCCCCTTCATATATTCTAATGTTTTTTATATCTAGTATTTTTCTTTCTCCATAATATTTCTTTATATTTTTTCCTTCTAATATAAGCATAAAAAAACCTCCCTTTGATTTCTAGAGAGGATATATCCGCAGTAAAATAAAGCCTTTTCATCTAATTTTAGACAACAAAAAAAGATGATAGCTATATGCACATACTAATCCCACCTAGAAATACAGTTAATTTTCTATACACTACAAAGTGTATTAAATTACTCTGTCTCATAAATAGGATTAAATAAACATCGCTTCACCTTACCTTTCATTAGTATAACTGTATTATATCATAAATTAAAATAATATCAAATCAGCCCCTCATATCTAAGTCTTGCATATATTTCTATTTTCTTTTCATTTATTGAATTGTAAATACATGTCCTTAAATAGCTAATAGTGTTTTTTTATCTTTATATTTTTACTTATTGTTTTAAATTTATTAATGGCATATTCTAATGTGGAATAATCTAATTTTTTTAAATTTTTTTAATATTGATTATGTTTCATCTAAAGCATCTATATAGCAATTAGATATTATCTTTTTAAAATTATTAGAATTATTATTTCTATCAATTTGTCTTTCTTCTTTTTATCTATTACTACAGTATTAGATTGACTGATAGACTTACTTATATTTTTGGTAAAATTCTTTGTAGAAATCTCTGGTATTGGTGAGGTAATTTTGTTCTTTTGCATGAGGTAATAATTTTTTAAGCTCTTCATAGTTAATTGTATACCAAAGGGTTCTGTCCATTTTCATAGTATTATAGTTTCCTATTAAAAGTAATTTCATTTCTCTTAGTTTTTTGAATATCCTTTTTACTGTTTCTTTACTCCAAAATGGAAATTCTTCTTTCCATTCTTCTATAGTATTGTATGTCCAATATTTTCCGTCTCTAAAATTATGATTTTTCCTTGTGTTAACTTCTAACCAATAATTGATTTGCTGAAGAACTATAGTTTCATTTAGTCCTAAAACTTTTGCTATATCTCTATTAACTACTATTTTTAATGATAAAATCAAGCCTAATAACTCCTATAATACAGAAAATTTGGTGCTCCTTCTTTTAAAGAAAATGCAAAGGTCTGTAGATGTAATGCTTAAACATTGGAATAAATAACTATCTTCTCATTTGAAATAAGATCTTATTTCAAATGAGAAGATGATTTGTAAGGACAGTATTTTCATACTTTTGGTACTTTTATTTAAAAAAATTAATTTTCTGCCAAGGAATGAAAAGTCCTTCCCTTGGTAATCCTATCTAAATCAAAGCTTGTATTTCAAATTAAACTCCTGTTTTTTAAGAGAATATTTCTTGAATTTTTTTATCAATAAGTGCGTAATATTCATCTAAGAAAGCAATTAGTTTATAGATTTCTTTATACCATGCCTCATACTCATCTACAGCCTTTTGCTTAACTATGATTTCATTATTTGTAGTTAAAAACCCATGAGGGAATGTCATCAACAATTTAACAATTTCTAACTTTGTACTATATTCCATCTCAGTAGCTACTGCAATTTTTACTTGATAAATACTTGCATCTTCCATTACATACATTCCAGTTTTTGATGATAATAAATTTATTTTCCCATTCCTTGCCTCTAATTTATAATCCAATATTGTCTCCCTTTCTATTTTCTATACTTTTATTATATTATAAGGTATGTTCTATTTTTAGTACATTATTGGATTTCTAATTATTCAAGTTTTCATAAGGAAAGAAGGGGATAACTTTTCATGATAACGAACAGGATTTCTGGCTATAGAACTGGCACTTAAATAGTGGGGAGATTTGTTAAAAACCAACCCCTAAAAACAAGGAGTTAGTCTTTTAATCTATATACCTATATTATTACTTATCTTCTTTATTTTTATTAACGAGTGCTTCATCATGAACGACTGTATTGATAGCTTCATTGATAACATGACCTTCTCTTACTTCTTTAACTCTTTTATAAACTATTTGTTCTACTTCATATTCCTGTTTTAATCCTTCATTTAAAGAATAAATCATCAATAAGAGGATGATTGCAAAGGGCAATCCTGTAATTATTGATGCTGTTTGTAAGGCTGTTAATCCACCACCAATAAGTAGTGTAGCAGCGACCACTCCTTCCATTACTGCCCAAAATACTCTTTGAGGTACAGGTGAATCTAGTTTTCCTCCTGATGTCAAATGGTCTACAACAAGTGAACCTGAATCAGAGGA